>JAISPY010000132.1 GCA_031274565.1 Treponema sp. | reverse complement strand
CTTGACTAACCAGGTTTAATGTACTACATTGTATACATGGTACGATATGATGAAAATATGGTCAAAAGAATACGTAAGGGACTTATCCCAGAGGATATTTTCATACATATAAACAACGCTTTTATGGCAATAGATTTGACCAAGGATTTAAATCTTTTTGATATAAAGCAGTTAAAACGGTCAAAGAACGCAGCGCGAATATATTACCGTTTGAGAAAAGGAAAATATCGGGCTCTATCTTATATGGTGGATAATGATATATGGGTAATTGCATTAGATAAACGGGAGGATGTATATACAAAAAATGGCAGTACTATCGCTACGGCTTAATCAAAATGAAGAAAAGATGATTGATTTGTTATCCAATTTCTATGAACAGAATAAATCATCGTTAATAAAACGGTCTCTTAATGAAATGTATGAAGATTTAATAGATAGAAAGGTACTAGAGGAATATGAAACAAACGAGCAAGCAGGCAAGGTAACGTTTGTATCATCAGAAGCAATAATAACTGGGTTACAAGCTCCAAAAAACGTCGTCTAACCGGTCTGTATGCGCGCGAACCGCTGGTTCGATGGACCTTACGGCCCGCGGGCTTCCTTTAATATAGTTTTTCGCAGTTTTCCGCAGGAAAACGAGAAAAACACTAGGGCAACGCTGATTAGCGTCAAGTTAATCAGCGTTGCCCTAGCCTAGGTCGCTGCGTTCCCACGGCTCATTCCGTCCAAACGCCGCATACGCCGGAACGCGAGAGGAAGCAAGGAAATAGAGAAAGAAATGGTATGGGGTAAAACGAGCAATATCGTAAAAAATTATCTGCAGGGCAAATTACGGTTCACCGAATTTGCCATTACCAATGCGTGTATCGCCAAATGCTCCTTCTGTGAAATATGGAAACAACATCCGAAAGTATTTGTGGATAAAGCGCAGGCCCTCACCGCGATTGACAAGCTGGCGGATTTCGGCGTATCCCATCTTACCATTACCGGCGGTGAACCGCTTTTACACCCCCAGGTGATTGATTTTGTGGAACGGGCGACTAAGCGGAACATGCATAACGCGGTGCTCAATGCCGCGCCCCAGCTTTTAATGCGAAATGATATTCTCCAGCGCCTTGAAGGGGCGGGCTGCGATCTTCTGAGCATATCCTTTGATTCAGGGGACCCGGTTACTATGGCCGAATCCCGGAAAATTCCCCACATCATGGACGAAATGGCCAAGGCCATGGACCTGATCGCCCGGACTTCTCTCAAAACCATGGCCTCGGTGCTTATCTGGAACGATAACTACGATAAACTCGAAGCAGTGTGCCTCAGGGCCAAGAACATGGGCTTTAGCTATGTCTCCCTTAATTATCCGACCTTTTCAAAATCCCAAGTCTACCCGCTGGGGGGTGAGGGCATCAGCCTGTCCCGGGAAAAGGTGATCCACGGACTGACTGAAGCTATCCGGTTAAAAAAGACCGGGAAATACGGCATCATCAATTCCGCGATTTCCATGCAGAATATCATCAATTACCTGCAAGACCCGGCGACAGCGCGCTATCCCTGTTACGGCGGGGAGCATGTGCTGTTTGTGGATTGGTTTTTTGATGTGCGTCCCTGTATGCAGCTTCCCCAGGTAGTGGGAAACATTTTGACCATGGAAGAAAGCGCGTTGCGCCGGCCTGCGTGTAATGACTGTAATATGAGCTGGTATCGGGATTTCAGTATGTTTTTTCATAGCAGCCTGAAAACGATTCCCCTCTGGCTGGAAACCTTGTCAGGGTTAAAGATCCTATTTTAGTGAGCCCATGTAAGGAAACCGCAAGCCTTCCCGTGAACGGTCTAGGCCATCGTGAGGACTTCGTATCCCCCTGTTCCGGGTAGGGTCTATGGGTTTCCGGTTCATCAATCCGAGGGGGTCCTTAGGCGTCTCCGGGATTATGGTATGCATGCAGATCGCATACCGCCTGTTCATAATCCACCAAGGTGGTGATGGTGGGCGATTGGCCGCATACCGGGCACGCGGGATTGGCCGCGAGTTTCACCTTACGGAACTCCATGGCAAGCGCGTCGTAGGTAAGGATGAAGCCGTTGAGCAGTCCCTCGAGACCTAAGAGGTATTTCAGTGCCTCGGTCGCTTGCAGGGTACCGATGACTCCGCCCAGCACCCCCAGTACTCCCGCCTGCCGGCAGGTGGGAACCGCATCAGGGGGAGGCGGGTTTTGGAACACACAGCGGTAACAGGGACCTTTCCCCGGGATATAGGTCAAAAGCTGGCCTCGGAACCGGATGATCCCCGCATGTACAAAGGGTTTGCCCAGCATCACACAGGCGTCGTTGATGAGAAATTTGATGGGGAAGTTATCGGTCCCGTCAATGATAAAATCATAGTTCTTATCCTTGATAATATCCGTGATGTTGGCGGAGTTAATCCATGCATGGTAGGGGACGACCTCCACATCGCCGTTCATCTCGTGCATGGTTTCTTGGGCAGACTGCACCTTGGGTTTTCCCACATCACCGGTGGAATGGATGATCTGCCGCTGTAGGTTTGAGAGGTCCACCACATCAGCGTCCGCGATGCCGATGGTACCTACTCCCGCGGCGGCCAGGTACATCGCCGCAGGCGCCCCCAGTCCTCCCGCACCGATGATGAGCACCCGGCCCGCCAGAAGTTTCCGCTGTCCCGTAACCCCCACCTCTTTGAGGATGATGTGCCGGGAATACCGTTCCAGTTGTGCGTCGGTAAAAGCCATATACGCTCCTTTCTTACTATCCTTTCTATACTTTTTTCTAACGACCCGTGCAGCAATAACAGGATCGCAGGGTCTTGTTATTCGCGCGCGGGTCCTACGATACGGAACGTCCGCCCTTGATGACCTTCAGCAGGTACGTGCCGTCTTCTGCCTGCCTGACCTGCACCACCTGGTGTCCCTCATCCTTGAGACTCTGGGGAACGTTTTGAATCGGCTCCCCGGGGTTAAGCCGTACCTCCAGTACCTGCCCGTCTTCCAGTTCCTCCAGGGCAACTTTGGTTTTGACAAAGGTGATCGGACATACCGCCTGGGTGATGTCCACCCGGGCGTCAACGCGCAGCTCCTCCGCTTTCATCCGACTGCCTCCTCAAGTTGCTTTTGTAAGGTTTCAGGGCCGACCCGAGTCAGGGTCTTGCCCAGCCGTTCCCCGGGTCGGGCTTGGGCCGCAAAAAACGCAAGCGTCGCGTCTGCGGCCTTAAACACCTGGTCCTTTTCAAACAGGATGGGGAGGAGCCGCAGTCCTGGCTTAATCTCATTACCGAACATCCCCCCAAAAGACAAGAGGTAGCCCCTTTTCCCCTGCCACGCATCGGCAGGACAGGATTTGACGCACTTGCCGCAGGAAACACAGCCCTGCTCATCAAACGAAAGGGTCGGGGTATCCTGGTCCACGGTGATTACCCCGGCGGGACAGACTGCGGCGCAAAGTCCGCAATAGGTACAGGCCCCGCTCTGCCAGGTAGGGAACAGCCCGCCCTTGATACCCAGGTCATTTTCCTCGGCTTTAAGGCAATTGTTCTTACAGCCGGTAATGCCGATCTTGAATTTGTGGGGCAGTTCCCGTCCAAAATACCGAGCGTCCAGTTCCTGGGCAATGCCGGAAGTTTCAATAAGTCCGCTTGGACATATAGCCGCGCCCTGGCATGCGGTAACGGTCCGCACCCGAGGACCGCAGGCCCCCGGCTGCAGCCCTACTGTGGCCAGTTCTGTTTTTATGGTCTCAATATGCTCGAGGGGGACGAAGGGAATCTCCACCCCCTGCCGAGAGGTCAGGTGAATATACCCGTGACCATATTTTTCTGCGATCTCACGGATCTTGGCGATCTTATCCGCCGTGAGGTGTCCACCAATCACCCGGAGTCGGAGGGAAAACCGGTCCTTTTGGACCTGCCGCATGAACCCTCCTTTCTTCAGGGTCCCGTAATCAACTTCTGCCATAGGCTTGCTCCATTCTTAGGACAATGCTGATTAACTTGACGCTAATCAGCATTGCCCTATGGTTTTTCTCGTTTTCCTGCGGAAAACTGCGAAAAACCACAGTAAAGTATGCACTGATTTATTCTCGATTGAATAAATCAGTGCTTCCTTAATACCGTGGTATATAGGCACAGATCCGCAAAGTCCGTACACTATCTATATGGTAGCAGATCAAGTCAATAAAATCTATCGGTTCAATAGGATATGGCTCAATAGGATATGGCCGCTCAAAAGCAGCGGATATAGGTCAGGATACGTCTATGGACTATAAACAAGCGGGTGTGGATATTGAAGAGGCGTACCGGGCGGTCGCCCGGTACCGGGAATCCGCAGCGGCGACGCTGCGTCCTGGGGTGATCCAGGGGATCGGCGGTTTTGCCGGACTGTTCTCCCTCAAGGAGTGGGTCTCCGGGGCCCAGGCCATGGAAGAGCCGGTCCTGGTTTCCGGTACCGACGGGGTGGGTACTAAGCTGGAACTGGCTTTTCACCTGAAACAATACGCTACCCTGGGGATTGACTGTGTGGCTATGTGCGTCAATGATATCCTCTGCCACGGCGCGCGGCCCCTGTACTTCCTGGACTACCTGGCCTGTGGGAAACTCGATGCCGCCATAGCCGCGCAGATCGTGGAAGGCGTAGCGGTGGGATGCCGGGAAACCGGGAGCGTGCTTCTGGGGGGTGAAACCGCCGAGATGCCTGGTTTTTACGCTGCAGGAAAGTACGATATCGCGGGTTTTGCCCTGGGAATCGTGGACCGGAAACGCCTGGTAGATGGCAGCGCGATCCAGGAAGGGGATGCGCTCATCGGCATTGCCTCCTCAGGGGTCCACTCCAACGGCTTCAGCTTGATCCGCCAGGTCCTCCCGGATTGGGCGGAAGATTGCGGCGGTATGCCCATCGGACAGGTGCTCCTGGAACCGACCCGGCTCTACGTCAAACCGGTCTTGGGTCTCCTGGAACACCGGGTGATCCGGGGTATGGCCCATATCACTGGCGGGGGGTTTTACGAGAATATCCCCCGGATGTTTTCCCACCCAGCGGACCATGAGCCTTGGTGGAGCGCCCTCATTCAGGAAGGGTCCTGGGAAATCCCCCGGATCTTTCCCCGCATTGCCTATGGCATGGTCGGGGGACCCCTCCGGGGCGCGGCGGCAGCGGAGGCAGGAGCGGCCCTGCTTAAAACCGATGGAAACCTCAAACAGAGCATGTTCGCTACCTTTAACATGGGTATTGGGTTTGTCCTAGCGGTGGCCCCAGAGGATGCTCCCCAGGCAATCGAGTACCTGGACAGCCGCGGGTATCCCGCATGGGAAATAGGCCGGGTTGCTGCCCGGGCGGGGCGGAACGGAGGAGTCTGTTTTGTCTAAACCCGGTAGGGTGGAGCCGGTACGAATTTTGGTCCTGGTCTCCGGGAATGGGACCACCCTCCAGGCCTTGATCCATGCGGAACGTCAAGGCGGTCTCCCGGGCGGCCGTATTCAGGCGGTCATTGCGGACCGGGAGGGAGCTTATGCCCTGGAACGGGCAAAGACCGCGGGGATTCCGGTCTATACCCTAGGGCAGCAGGATCTTTCGGATCGGATCCTGTACCACGCCCGGCAGGAAGGGGCGGATCTCATCATCCTGGGGGGCTTGCTTTCCATTCTGGGGGGAGATCTTATCAGGGAGTATCAGGGGAGGATGATCAACCTGCACCCGAGCCTTTTGCCCAAGTTTGGCGGGCCAGGTATGTACGGGGAGCGGGTACACCGGGCAGTATTGGCATCTGGTGAGACCGAATCAGGCTGTACCGTGCACCTGGTGGACGCGGGCATTGATACCGGGCCTATCCTGCTCCAGCGCAGGGTTCCGGTTTTGCCTGGGGATACTCCTGTGGGTCTGGCGGCGCGGGTTCATCAGGCGGAACACCGCGCCATTGTGGATGCTGCGGCATTGCTGGTGAGTCGGATCCGCGAGGTTCCAGCAGGCTCAAGCGTTTTTTTTCCTTAAAGGGTGTAGTTTGGCCGCGGCAAAAGCCCCTCCCTATTCCTTATTTCTGCCCCGCAGCCTTCTATGATAGAGAAAAAACTGAGCAGGCCGTTCCTATGGAACGAGCGGGACGTGGTGCAGCCTGCGGCCTATGCTATAGAAAAAATAGAAAAAACGCCCCCCTTAATTTTTCTATGCGTTTCTCCTGAAGGGGAAGCGAGATTTCATGACAAAATCTCCGTTATGGGGTATACTATGAAAAACCTTGGTATTCGGGTATAAGACGGTATGGGGTGAGAGAGGCCCCTTAATCTCTTGTTTGATTTCATGCGGAGGATGTTGAAAAAATGGAAAAAACGGGAAAAATAAAAAAACGGGCGCTTATCAGCGTGTTCAATAAGCAGGGTATTACCAGTTTAGCTTCTTTTTTGGCTGCTTCGGGCTGGGAAATTCTCTCTACCGGCGGCACCTTTCGGTACCTGCAGGAAGCAGGGATTCCGGTGATGGATGTCAGCGACGTAACCGGGTTCCCTGAATGTCTCGGCGGCAGGGTCAAGACCCTCCACCCGGCCATTCATACGGGTCTCTTAGCCAAACGCGCGGACCCAGCCCACTGGGAGGCCCTGGAAAAGGCGGGTTTTGCTCCCATTGATTTGGTCTGCGTCAACCTGTATCCCTTCTTTGAAAAGGTCCAGGCCAGGCTGAGCCAGGAGGAGACCCTGGAGTTCATCGACATCGGGGGAGCCGCCCTGCTACGTTCAGCCGCAAAGAACTATCAGGATGTGATCGTACTCACGGATCCTGCGGACTATCCCGGGATAATCACGGCCTTATCCGCAGGAGACCTGCCGCAGGATCGCCGTAAAACCCTGGCCGCCAAAGTTTTTACCCTAACTTCCGCGTATGATGGGGCCGTTGCCCGGTATCTCCTAGACGAACCCGCTCCCGCCTATTGGCCCCTATCCCTCAAAAAGGCCCAGACCCTCCGGTACGGTGAAAACTACCATCAATCCGCGACCCTGTATTGCAATACCGATAAGCCCGGGGCGTTTGCTTCTATGAAACAGCTTTCCGGCAAGGAGTTGAGTTATAACAACATTCGGGACCTGGACCTGGCATGGAAGGTGGTGTGCGCCTTCGGGCTTCCTGCGGATGGGACTCCTCCCTTGGGAGAAGCGGACCTGATCGGGATCGTGCCTGCTTTCCCGAAGCTGCCCCCGGTTTGCTGTGTGGCGGTCAAGCACAACACCCCCTGCGGCATCGCCCTGGGCACGAGCCTCATCGAGGCCTACACCAAGGCCTATAACTGTGATCCTGTGTCCATCTTCGGTGGCATCCTCGGCTGTAACGCGGTGGTGGATGTCTCTACTGCGGTGAAACTGGCGGAACTGTTTCTGGAGATCATCGTGGCCCCTGACTTCGACGACGAAGCCCTCGCTATCCTGAAATGCAAGAAAAACCTCCGGATCATGCAGGCGCCTTTCAGTCCCCGGCAGACCCAGGAATTCGTTTCGGTGGACGGGGGCCTTTTGGTGCAGGATACGGATCAGAAACTGCTGGAAAAGTGGAACCCGGTGACCAAGCTCGCTCCTGAAGCGGAGGACATTGCGGATATGATCTTTGGTATGCGGGCGGTCCAGTACGTCAAATCCAACGCGGTACTGGTGGTAAAGAACCGGGCTGCCCTGGGTATTGGCGCGGGTGAAACCAACCGAATCTGGGCGGCGGAGCTGGCCCTGAACCGGGCCCATCAAGTCATCGTGACCACTGCCGCGGCCGGGGTTGACAATGGGGAGCCGCCCCGGGTCCTCGCATCGGACGCGTTCTTCCCCTTCCCGGATGTGATTGAGGTTGCCGCTGCTGCGGGGATCAAGACCATCATCCAGCCCGGAGGTTCCCAGAACGACCAGCCCTCTATCGAGACCTGCGACCGGTTGGGACTCGCCATGGTCTTTACGGGAACGCGGCATTTTAAGCACTGAGACGGGGATTCGGGGGCCGGGTATCGCTGAAGAAAAAAGGGGCTTAGGGAAGCACTGATTTATTCAATCGAGAATAAATCAGTGCTTCCTTTAATGTGGTTTTTCGCAGTTTTCCGCAGGAAAACGAGAAAAACAATAAGGCAACGCTGATTAGCGTCAAGTTAAT
>JAISPY010000073.1 GCA_031274565.1 Treponema sp. | reverse complement strand
CCAAAGTGAAAAAACCGCCACCGCAAGCCAATGGAGAGGCAAAAAATTACCCGCTGGTTGCATATTTTATGAGAATTTCTTGTCTACACTTCTCAGTCTCTCTAAAAGTAAAATTGCTGCTTCAGCCACAGCGATTTTACTTTTACAAAAATATATGATAAAATGCCCTCATGGGCAGGGGAATAGTAGCGGCGGAACTCCGCCGGTTTGAGGAAACAGGAAAGAGGGTCGGAGAAAACCCAGAATGGAAGCGGCGGGAAGGTTTTAATTTAACCTACGAATTCGCCGACGCGATAAAGAGCGCCTTCGGGCTGTTTTTCTTCCAGCATCTGTCAATGCTGAGCTATCAGGATTCGCTAGACCGGGGAAATCAGCGGAAGAACGCGGAAAACATCCTGAAAGTAAAAGAAATACCGTGTAACAACCAGATAACGATGCTGATAGACGGGATAGCCCCCGGAGAGTTTGATGAGAACTTCCGCGACGGCCTCGGTTTGGCGGAGCAATACGGTGTTTTGGAGCAATACCCGGTGCTGGACGGCGGTGTTTTGCTAGCGCTGGACGGGGTTTGGTATCATTCTTCGGAAAAAGTGCGTTGCGAACACTGTTTACACCTCACAAAGAACGGGAAAACGACCTATTATCACAGTATGACGGCAGCGGTTATAGTGCGCCCCGGAGGAGAGGTGGTGCTGCCTCTGGCGCCGGAAATGATCCGGAACGAAGACACCAGGGAAGAACTGTCAAAGGTGAATTATGAAAAGCAAAAGCAGGATTGCGAACGGAAGGCGGCGGCGAGACTGCTCGAAAAACACGGGACATACTATAAAACATTGCGGGCAACCGTGCTGGGAGACGATTTATATGCCAATCACGGTACTTGCAAGGCGGTTCTCGGCCAGGGATTGAGCTTCATATTCACCTGCAAAGACGAATCTCACCCCTGGATAGCCGAACAGGTCGAGTGGGGTGTTCCCGAAACGCTGAAAACTACCGTCATGACGGGGAGGAATCACCTTGAATACCGTTATAAGTGGATAAACGGCCTTGAAAACCGCGCCGACGGTGAAAAACTCCCGGTCAATTACCTGTATTTCGAGATATACAACAGGGAAAAGGGTAAAATCACCTATAAAAATAGTTGGATCACCGATAAAACGGTAAGTAAAGAGAATGCCGCCCTGTTTACGGAGTGCGCCCGCGCCCGTTGGAAGCTAGAGCACGAAAACAACAACGTCCTGAAGAACTACGGATATCACCTTGAACATAACTTCGGACACGGGGAGAACCACGCCAGCGAGGTCTATTGCGTCTTGAACCTGCTAGCGTTTCTGGTTCACGGCTTGATGATACTGTGCGATGAAGACTTTATAAAAGCCCGCGGGTATTTCGGGCGGCGGGATGAATTCTATAACGCCCTGCGTACCTTTTTCTGGGCTTTTGAGTTTCCAACCTGGGAAGATTTTCTGCTTTCTGTTATCGCTCACGCCAGAGGCGGCTAAAAGTAAAATTGCTGCTTCGTGCTACTCAGGGCTTTCTTTTTTCAATATACTTACGGGGATGAAATATCCATCTTCCTCTTTTTTATGCACGTTTCTGCCGGCAGTAGGAGCCGTGCTCATATTTCTTGGCGGTATGACCCTCTTTTCCGGTTGCTATACCCTGAAACAGGGCATCATCATGCTGGGGTACCTCCACAAAGCGGTTCCCCTGGAGTCCCTCCTTCGTGGGAACAGTGCGCCGGAAGAACCCGAAGACCGCCGGTTTGTGGAAGATATTCAGGATATCCGCCGGTTTGCCACCCAAGAACTGGGGCTCAAGGAAAGCGCCAATTACACCCGCTATGTGGCTATTGACCGGGACTACTTGGCTGCGGTGGTCTCCGCATCCGCAGCGGATTCCTTTGCCCGGCATGAATGGTGGTTTCCCCTGGTGGGCAAGGTCCCCTATAAGGGCTTTTTTAATCCCGAAGACGCCCGCCGGGAAGCGGAAACGCTGAAGAAGCAGGGTCTGGATGTATGGGTCAGGCAGGTTGATGCCTTTAGTACCTTGGGCTGGTTTTCGGATCCCCTCTATTCTTATATGCGGGAGTATCCCCTTTATCGCCTGGCGGACCTGCTCATCCATGAAACCCTGCATGCCACGGTGTATCTCAAAGGTCAGTCCCAGTTCAATGAAGCATTGGCGGAATTCGTAGGCAGTGAAGGCGCTCGGCGTTACATGGAAAAGCGCTTTGGCCGTGATTCCGAGGAATACCGGCGGATGCAGGAGGCTGAACAGGATACCGCAGCCTACCTCAGCTTCGTCCAGGACTTGATTGCCGAATTGGATGCCTTGTATACCAGCCCTGCGGACCGGGCGGAAAAGCTGCGCCAGAAAGAATCGATCATCCGGGCCGCACAAACCCGGTTTGAGGCGGAGTACGAAACTCGGTTCCGCAGTGATGCCTACCGGGGCTTTTCCCGTTTACCCGTGAATAACGGGTATCTGGAACTCTTCCGGCTCTATTATGGCGGCGGCGACTATTTGCAGGACCTGTACGAGCGTTCCGGCCAGGATTTGCCCCGATTTATCGCCGCAGCAAAAACCCTACGTCCCCAAGAGGAGGATCCCCGGAAAGCATTGGAAGCGGTTCTGGAGCAGCGGTGAGGCATACGCTCCTCTAGGTAACGGCTGGCTTATCCTCCGGCGGATACATGTGGCCAATCATGACCCTAATACCGTAGGGGAATTGGTTGCGGAAGGCTGGGCTGAGTATGGTAACAATTCACATCCACGACATCTGGCAAAAACCATAGGTCATTATCTTGAAAAGAGGTTAAAGCATGGAGATCATTGAATTCAGAGAACTAGCGGCAAAGAAAGGTATCCCTCTTGAAGATATTGAAGAGATGATTACCGAGTATACAACCGCTCTCAAAGAAGATGGAATTGCGATCCCTCTTGAATCCCGTATCTGGCTTCTCGATGTCATACACGAACCTCAAGATCCCCCTTACCCGGCGATCCCGGACTAAAACCGCGACAGAGGGCTGCGGATCGAGGCCTTTTATGAAACCTTACCAGACAAACCTCCCGGCTTTTTATTACACAATCTATTCGCTACTACAATCATCCCGCCTATTCGCGGCTATTTCCAAATCTATGCTATCCCCTGAATCAATAGGAACTGGTTTGGAGGAGCTTAAAAAAAGCCGGCCATTTCTGCAGTACCTAGGGCCGATGCGGCTTACGGCCCTCGAAAACTAGAAAAGAAAAAAATGCGGGGGAAGCCCCTCCAAAATGGTTCTATGCGTTTATCCTGTGCAGGATACCTACCACCCACCCCGGCGTTTAAAGCATAACCCAGGATCGTATCGTTAGTAGGGTATGAACCGTATCTACTCAGATTATCGTGAACCAATTGAAGTTCAAGATGCCGGTCAGAGGCAAGATCCCAACCCGCTTCATGAAGCGGAGCGTCCTCGGGAAAAACTCATCAACGCCGGACCTGCCGCGATGTCGGATATGGAATTACTTACCATCCTCCTCAATGGGGGAATACGGGACGACCCTGAGAACACCCGGGCCCAGACATTACTGGAACGCTTAGATCAGGAGAAGGGAATTCCCCTGGTGAAGGAACTCTCCTTGGTGACCGGGGTGGGGAAGATCAAAGCCTGTTCCATCGTGGCCATGCTGGAATTCGGCAGACGGCGCTGGGGTGCCACAGGGACCAGGATCAAGCACCCCCAGGATATTTACACCCTGATCCGCCATCATGCGGACCGCAGGCAGGAACGCTTCATCTGTCTTTCATTGAACGGCGCCCATGAAGTCCTGGCAGTACGGATCGTTACCATCGGCCTGGTCAACCGGACCATCGTGCATCCCCGGGAAGTATTTGCCGACCCCATCCTGGATCGGGCCAGTGCGGTGATCGTTGCCCACAACCATCCTTCCGGCCAACTCATCCCCTCTGCAGAGGATGATGAAATCACCCGCCGTCTCCAGGCTGCTGCGGAAATCCTGGGCTTACATTTTCTCGATCACCTGATATTTTCTGAAACCACGTATTTCAGTTACCGCCAAACCAGCCGGCTGTAGTGAGGAGCCGCAGCAATATCCAGCAGAGCTCGTATTCGCATGCAGGTTCTTAGCGTCCGGAGCTTAACACTTCTTCCCGGTCCGCCAGGGTGATCTCCAGTTGTACGGTTTCTCCCCCGCGCCTCATTTCCACCGCTACTTTTTCTCCGGGTTTGTTGTCTTCCAGGGCAGCGTAAAGATCCGCTAGGGTAGTGGTCTTCATACCATCCACGGCAGTGATGATGTCTCCCCCCAGGTAGATCACGCTGGAACCGTACCGTACCGGTTCGCTACCCTGTCGGACGCCCGCCCGTTCCGCTAAGCCGCTCCGTTTGATCCGGGAAACTAACAGGCCGCCGGATACAGGCAGTTTGGCGTACCGGACCAGAGCCGGGAAAAGCTGCACCACCGTGGCATCAATCCAGCCCCGCCGCACCTTTCCGTATTCGATGAGTTCCGCCACCACCCGCTTGGCGGTATTCACCGGCACCGCAAACCCGATACCTACGGAACCGCCAGAAGGAGAATAGATCATCGTATTGATACCGATCATGCGGCCCTGGGTATCGAGTAGGGGACCGCCGGAATTACCCGGGTTGATGGACGCATCGGTCTGGATCATATCCCGGATGATATGCTGCTGGGAGGTCTGAATGGGACGGCCCAGACCCGAAACAATACCCACCGTCAAGGTCCGTTCCAGGGCAAAGGGATTCCCGATGGCCAGTACCTTCTGGCCTACCTTGAGATTCCCGGAAGTCCCGAAGGGCACGGTACGGAGTTCAAGGCCCCGGGGAGGACTGAATTTAAGCACCGCAAGGTCGTTTTCCGGGTCTGTTCCCACCACGGTTCCCTCGAACTGACTCCCATCGGCCAGGTTGATAAACACCTTGTAGGCGTTTTCTATCACATGATTATTGGTTAATACATAGCCCCGGGTATCAATGATGGACCCCGACCCAGAGCCGCCCTCTTGGGGCACCGGCTCCAAAAACCAGTTGATCGCCACGGTTTCGGTGGTGATATTGACCACCGCGCTATTGAGCCGTTCATAGATGACAATATTTTCCCGCTCATCCTCGGCATAGGGAGCCAGATCCGCTGTATTGAGCTGGAGGGATTGCGGATAATTGGATTGCCACAACTCCGCCGCAGGGGAATCCGCCTCGGCGCTCACGGGCATGGGATCCGCTTTATGGGGTATTCTCAGCAATCCAAACCCCACCGCGCCAACGGCGACGATGAGACCGCTCAAACCACAAAACAGCAGCAGCTGTCCGCGACTGTAGAGTTT
Source organism: Treponema sp. (assembly GCA_031274565.1). Taxonomy (GTDB): domain Bacteria; phylum Spirochaetota; class Spirochaetia; order Treponematales; family Breznakiellaceae; genus JAIRLU01. Next base: position 2,317 of record JAISPY010000073.1, on the reverse strand, counting down.
CATCGGCTTTCCTCCTCAAGATAGTACTGCACCTCTTGCGGTACACACATTTCAAAACTAGCTCAAATATAACATAAAAGAAGAGGAAATAAAAGGGGACCCCTGCCCAGGAAACCGCCCTCAGTCAAGCTCCGTGAAGGTAATTCGCTGCATCAACCCATCGGTGTTTATATCAAAAATCACCACCCCATGGCGGTTATCCTGTTTTTCGTAATGAACCTCCGTACCGGTGAGGAATTCCTGTACCGGCTGATCCACATCGTCGGTCTCGATCTCCGTGATAAACACATCCCGCATCTGGTTATTGCTGCAGGAGTTGAATATTTCCCGTACCATCTCGTATTTTTTTACGGGGTGCTCAGGTTTCCCTGTTTTTTCCCGCAGTCCCGCGATGAGGATCGTATTTTTGACCAGATCTATCCGCTGAAGCGAACTGGAAACGCGGATCTCCTTGCCCATGATGTCGGTCAGGGTTACGGCATCTCCCGTAACCCTGAGATCCCGCACATATTCGGCCAGCATCCGCTGAGAACCGTCCGTCCCCAGCTCATATACGGTGGATAAACACATCAGCGTTGTCCTTTCTGGATGAGTTCCAGGGCTTGGGCGAGCTTTTCATTTCCGCTTTCAAAGTCCTGTACGCCCTTGCGGAGGATACCCGCGGCTTCCTCCAGCCCTGCATGGGAGAGGGTGTGGGCCATATCCCCCAGTTCTCCCGCATGATGCCGGTTATGCTCCAGCAGGTATTCGAGTAAGGCCCGTACTTGGGAAATATCCTGGGGATGTTCGTGGCAGTGGGGGTGTTCTTTTTGCATAGGTGCTCCTTAGCGCTATTTTATGGATAAGATGATGGTACACTATTTTTCCGGGGTAGGTCAATTCGTTCATGCGGCACTTACCGGGTCAACAGGGTACTCAGGGTGATCGCGGTTGTAATCAGGGAAAGGGTCGTCGTGATAATCGGCGCATACTGATTAAAATAATGGAGAAAACTATTGGTTTTGGCGGTAATAATGGATTCCGGGGTAATTATATCGGATTTAGACAGGAGTTTCCCGGTAACATCTTGTATGGTTATCGCACCCCGGGAGTTCTTATCCGCGTTAAAGCCGCCGGCAAGGGCGATATAATAGTCCCAGCTCCGGTCAGGGATGTAGGGATACCGTCCCGCCACGGCCACCGCCCCTGCCACGGTTACAAAATACTGTCTAAAGGGAATGATCAGGACATCGTTCTCTCGGACAAAATACTCGCTCCGGTAGGCTGAATCATAGAGCATCGGGTTGAGGTTGATCGGTATCCGTTCCGCGTTCCGGACGATATAGGCGTTCCGCGTATCCGATATAGCAGAAAACCAACTTTGATGCCGTTGTACCAGGGACGCATAATTTTCCCCCTCATTGAACCGTATGGTGAGTTTATTGGATACATTCGTCTGTCCCACCGTATCCTGCGCTTGGTTTATCGCGCCTTCTATAAACATAACGGGCAGCAGGTCAATAATCGTAGGTATGTGTATGCTATCCCAATGGTGGAGGTCATAATTAGCCGCTACTTCTTGGAGGGTAAGGTATATTTTATTGCCTGAGTCTACCGTACTGTCCACATACCGGACCAATGCTATTCTGGAGGTATCTGCCAGGGGGGTACAACCGCCGGCATAATAGTCAACCAGTTCCTTGAGGTTTTCTCCCGGCAGCAGTTGATAGGCTCCCGGCCGTTCAACCGCTCCCTCAATGGTAATAATCCGCTTGACCCGGTTCACCTGTATCCTATCTCCCGGCCGGACGTAGGGGTCCTGTTGTAGGTCCCCAAGCCGCTCCGCCTTGAACAGGTCATAGGTCTTGGTTTGTCCATTGAGTGAACGTATCGAGACATCTCGTAAGGAAGCATAGTCGGTGAGGATATCCTGAGAGAGCAGGGAAGAAAGCCGATCTAAGGCCCAGGCCTGACTTTCTTGAGCGGCCTTGACTTCTCCGGTGATATGCACTTTAAACAGGGCAGGTTCGGTCAAAACCAACTGTACGCCGCTCAGGGGATAGTTAGCGGAAACGATCTGTTCAACTTCGGTCTTGACCTGTTGAAAGGTTTTACCCGCGATAGTAATAATCCCTAAATTGGAGACCCGTATTTTATAGGTACTGTCCACGATGATTCTATAAACTATCGGGGTCCCTGCGGCTAGATAGGTCAAGGTATACACATCCCCCGCGGTTACCCGGTAATCGGGACTTGACATGGCGATCATCGTTTTTCTGAGTAATGCATCGGTTTCCGAAGAACTGGAACTCGACTTGGAGGAAGCCCGAGCATCGGT
>JAISPY010000270.1 GCA_031274565.1 Treponema sp. | reverse complement strand
TTGAGCGGTTCACTGATAGGAGAGCATGTCGTATACTCCCGTAATGGTCAAACTTTTATAGTCACCCCGGCAAAGCCGGGGGATTACCTTTTATATTTACAAAAACATATGATAAAATGACCGCATGGGTAGGGGAATATTAGCGGCGGAACCCCGCCGGTTTGAGGAAACAGGAAAGAGGGTCGGAGAAAACCCTGAGTGGAAGCGGCGGGAAGGTTTTAATTTAACCTACGAATTCGCCGATGCGATAAAGAGCGCCTTCGCCCTATTTTGCTTCCAGCATCTATCAATGCTGAGCTATCAGGATTCGCGAGACCGGGGAAATCAGCGGAAAAACGCGGAAAACATCCTGAAGGTGAAGGAAATATCGTGTAATAACCAGATAACGAGGCTGATCGACGGGATAGCCCCCGGAGAGTTTGACGGGAACTTCAAAGACGGCCTCGGTTTGGCGGAGCAATACGGTGTTTTGGACCACTACCAGGTGCTGGACAGCGGTGTTTTGATCGCGCTGGACGGAGTTTGGTATCATTCGTCGGAAAAAGTACACTGCGAACCCTGTCTACCCCTGACGAAGAACGGGAAAACGACCTAGTACCACCGCATGACGGCGGCGGTTATGGTGCGGCCCGGCGGGGAAGTGGTGTTACCCCTCGCGCCTGAAATGATCCGGAATGAAGACGCCGGGGAAGAACGGGCAAAGGGGGATTATGAAAAGCACAAGCAGGACGGTGAACGGAAGGCGGCAGCGAGACTGCTTGAAAAACACGGGAAATACTATAAAGCGTTGAAAGCCACGGTACTCGGAGACGATGTATATGCCAATCACGGCACCGGTAAGGCGATTCTCGACCAGGGATTGAGCTTCATATTCACCTGTAAAGACGAATCGCACCCCTGGATAGCCGAACAGGTTGAGTGGGGTGTTCCCGAAACGCTGAAAACCGCCGTCTGGACGGGGAGAAATCATCTTGAATACCACTATAAGTAGATAAACGGCCTTGAGAACCGCGCCGATGGTGAAAAACTGCTGGTCAATTACCTCTCTTTCGAAATCTACAATAGGGAAAAAGGTAAAATCACGTATAACAACCGTTGGATCACCGATAAAGTGATAACCCAAGAGTATGTCGCCCTGCTTACGGAGTGCGCCCGCGCCCGTTGGAAGCTAGAGCACGACAACAACAAGGTCCTGAAAAACTACGGATACCATCTTGAACACCATTGCGGACACGGGGAAAACCACGCCAGTGAGGTCTATTGCGTGTTGAACCTGCTGGCGTTTCTGGTTCACGGCCTGATGATACGGTGCGATGAAGACTTTATAAAAGCGGGTATTTCGGGCGGAGGGAGGAATGCTATAAGGCCCTGCGCACCTTCTTCTGGGCATTTGAGTTTCCAACCTGGGAAGATTTTCTGCTTTTTGTTATCGCTCACGCCAGAGGCGGCTAAAAGTAAAATTGCTGACTATATTCAGCGGGCTATTGACTTGATAATTCCTATCTGTATACTAGGAATAGTGAAGGGGCTTCACCCCTATTTTCACTTTTCACTAAGGAGATTTTTATGAAAAAGACTATGAAGTTATTGGTTCTGGCAGCATTGCTTCCGCTCGCGGCGGGGGCAACCTACGCGAAAGGGCAACGGGACAGCGGCAGCAGAGGGCAGCAGACGCTGCTCCGCATCAGCAAGCAGTACGGCGTGAACTATCTGCCGCTCATCGTGCTTGAGGGGCGCAAGCTCATCGAAAAGAACGCGGCAGAGGCCGGCTTGGGGGATGTTACGGTCGAGTGGGTAACCTTCGGCGGAGGGGCGACCGCTAACGACGCGCTCCTTTCCGGCACGGTAGACCTCATTTCAGGCGGTATCGCGCCGTTTGTCCGCCTCTGGGACAAGACGGGCGGCAACGTGAAGTCGTTGGGAACCCTCGACCAGTCGCCGCTGATATTCAACAGCTCGAATCCGGATGTCCGTGTTTTAGCGGATTTTACGGAGCGGGACCGAATCGCCGTCCCCTCTGTGAAGGTTTCGATTCAGGCGCTCGTCTTGCAGGCGCAGGCGGCCAAAGAGTTCGGCAGGGAAAACTACGACAAGATTGACCATCTCACCGTCGCCCTTTCCCACCCGGACGCTCTTGTCGCACTTACGTCGGGCAAGTCGGAAATCACCGCCCATTTCACCAACGAGCCCTTCGCGTCGGTGGAACAGCAGAACCCCGGCATTCATCAGGTCTTCACCTCTTACGATGTTTTCGGCGCGCGCCATTCCACAAACCTCGTTTCAACAACGGCGGATTTTTACAACAAGAATCCCGCGCTGGCTGCAGTGATTCTCAAATCGCTGAAAGAAGCGGACGAGTGGATTAGTGCGAATAGAGCTGAGGCGGCGCAGCTTTACCTGGATGTTACGAAATCGAATGAGCCGGTGGAGCTTTTACTGTCGATTATCAGCCGCGAGGAGATTACCTACGCGACAGCTCCGCTCAACGTAACGTTTTTCAGCGACTTTCTATACGAAACGGGAGCGATAGAGCGGAAGCCTTCGCAGGACGAACTGTTTTTTCCCATCGTGCTTGAGGGTAATTGAGGCGGCAATGCTGTTGGACGCCCGGAATCTAACCCTGCGGTATGAGACCGAGGAAAGCCTGGTTACCGCAGTTGAGGATGTCTGCTTTCAGGTCGAAAAATCGGACCGGCTTATCCTGCTGGGGCCGTCGGGCTGCGGAAAATCGACGATACTCAAGGCGGTCGGCGGTTTTCTGCGTCCCGCGGGCGGCTCGATCCTGCTGAACGGCAAGCCGGTAAAGCGTCCGTGGGCGGACAGGGCCTTCGTGTTTCAGGAGTTTGACCAGCTTCTCCCTTGGAAGACCGCGCTCGAAAACGTGGTGTTTGCCATCATGGAAACCCGCCGGGTCAAAAAGGCGGAGGCCCTAACGGAGGCACGGCTGCTCTTGAAGAAGGTGCGTCTGGACAGCTTTGAAAACAGCTACCCCCACGCTTTATCTGGCGGCATGAAGCAGCGCGCCGCAATAGCCCGCTGTCTGGCGCTGAAGGCGGAAATCATTTTGATGGACGAACCTTTCGCTTCTCTGGACGCGCTCACGCGGCAGCGGATGCAGGAAGAACTCCTCGCGCTCTGGGCGGAAACGCGCTTCACGCTGATTTTTGTGACCCACTCCATCGACGAGGCTATCACCCTCGGCACGCGGGTCATCCTGCTGTCCCCGCATCCGGGGCGGGTGGTAACGGAAATAGCCGTGGATTGGTCAAAGATTGATTCGCGCTCGAACCCGGAATATGCGGCGCTCAAAGAAAAGATTTCTTTTATCCTGTTCAAAGACCAGTTGGATTACACGATTTGAAGGAGGTTCGCCGTGCATAATGCCACAACTGCTATCCGCAAACTTTCGCTGCCGGAAAAACTATACAAGATTCAGGGCTTGCGGAAACTGTTTATTCTGCTGATACTGGCGGCCGTCTGGCAGTTATACGCGCGCAACTTAAACAACGCGCTGATGTTTCCGACCTTGAGCAGTGTGCTGACGGGCTTCTTCAAGGTGGCCCGCAGCGGGGAATTATGGGAGCGCTCGGCGGTCTCTCTTCGGGTAATCGCAATCGCGTACTGCATGGGCGTTACCGCCGCCGGCGTCCTGACCGTGTTCGCCATCACGACGCGGCTTGGCACGGACTTTCTGGAACTCTTAACCGCGATGTTCAACCCGCTTCCCGCAATCGCGCTGCTGCCCCTGGCCCTGTTGTGGTTCGGGCTTGGTTATCCGAGCATCATATTCGTAATCGTCCACGCCGTAACCTGGCCGGTCGCGCTTAACGTTCACTCCGGCTTCTTGGGCGTAAGCGACACGTTACGCATGGTCGGGAAAAATTACGGGCTGCGGGGCCTGCGCTTTGTTTTCAAAATACTGATACCCGCAGCTTTTCCGCAGATACTAACCGGCCTGAAAGTTGGCTGGGCCTTTTCGTGGCGGACGCTGATAGCGGCGGAACTGGTGTTCGGCGTAAGCTCCGGCAAAGGCGGGCTCGGCTGGTTCATCTACGAAAAGAAGAATCAGCTCGACATAGACCTGGTATTCGCGGGCCTCCTCACCGTCATCATCATAGGCGTTTTGGTAGAGGGCTTGGTTTTCAAATACATAGAAGAAAGGACGGTCGTAAAATGGGGAATGAAGTTTTAGATTTGCTGAATGACGCCGGGACGCCTCATCCGGCGGTAAAGGATTCGCTGCGCAGTGGGATCATAAACACCGGGCGATGGGCCGCTTAAACCACAGGGGCGGCGGGAACCTTCGATTGTACCTCCCCGCTCTGGGGGCATGGCCTGCGGTATGATACGCAGGCCGTTCCTTGGGAAGAACCCGTACCTTTTGCGGCCTGTTGAGCATATAGAGAAAAATAGAGAAAAATAAAAATGCCTGCGGAAATGGTACTCTGCCTGGTTCAAACCGCGGCGGTTGTTATTAGCCCCCTCACGTGCTATATTGTATGTATAGATAAACCAAAGGGCGTCAGCGCATGTTTCTGAGGTCGGCGCTTTCCCGTGCGTCATAGCGCTCTTTTGTTGCCTGGGTACGGATAAACCATGAGGAGCCATGCTACCAAAGAGGAAGAAATGAATCGGGAATATGCCTTTACCTTTGACAAGACCCAATCGCTCGTTCGAATCCAGGAGGAATTTCCCGGGCTTGATAGGATCCGCGCGGTCTTTGAGCGGCCAGGGGAGCCTGTTGCGGGCCGGGTTTTGCTGGTCTGTGATACCAACACCCACTACATAGCCCGCCAGATCCAAGGCAGCGCGGCGGTCCCGGTTTGTACGCTGCCTCCAGGGGAGACCGCCAAGGGCTGGGCCTCGATTGAGGCTATCCTCCGCTCCGCCCACGATGCGGGGCTGGGACGGGACGGGCTTTTTATCGGCGTAGGCGGCGGGGTGGTAAGCGATATGACCGCCTTTGCCGCTTCGATTTATATGCGAGGGTCCCGGCTCTGCCTGGTATCCACCACCCTCTTAGGGATGGTGGATGCAGCAGTGGGGGGGAAGACCGGGTTTGATTTGTTCGGCATGAAAAACGTGGCAGGGACCTTTTATCCTGCGCCATGTATCGTTATGACCCTGGAGAGCCTTATGAGCCTGCCGGCGGTCGAATGGAAGTCCGGCATGGCGGAACTCATCAAGACTGCGGTACTGGACGACACTGGCGCCTTATTGGGGCTGCTCGCCTCCCTGGGACCCGCGCCGTACCTAAACCCTGGGGGTCTGGCAAACCAGGAGGTTATTCGTGAGGGTATCGCCCGTTCGGTCCTGATCAAAGGCCGTATAGTAGCAGCGGATCCCCAGGAAACCGGTACGGAGCGGGCGCTTTTAAATCTGGGTCATACCTTTGCCCATGCCTTGGAATCCTCCGCGGGACTGGGGGCGGTATCCCACGGCGAGGCGGTTGCCTGGGGTATGGTTCGAGCCTGCGAGTTGGGCTATGCCTTGGGCATCACCCCTCGGGAGCGGGGCTCCGCAATCATCGATCTGCTTAGGTCCTGGGGGTATGAAACCGCGGCGCCCCATCCCTTGATGGGAATGGCCGGAGATTTCATGCGGGTCTTGGGGGGGGATAAGAAAAAGAAGTCCGGGAAACTTACGTTTATTGTGCCAGCCCCCCAGGGCGCTCAGGCGGTTTCCGCAGACCGCATAGAACCAGGCCTGGTGGAGCGTATCATTCAGGGAACCGCGCCGCTCTCAGTTTTCCCCTGAGGGGGTGCGGGTGCAAGGGAGTTATCTATTCAAGTAGTAGCTATAAAAGAGCGCAAGATCGGACTGTTTCGCGGGGGGTCCGGTTTTAAGATGCCGGTATTGCTGTGTATCCTGTTCTGGTGGTTTCGGATGCCGGTTTTTGGCCAAGAAGCCCCGGATCCTTCGCAGGAACCGACGGCGCCTGAGCAGGGAACGGACCGGGAAGCTGCGGCACGGCCCCCGGGGGAGGATACGGGTCCGCAGCCTGCAGGAGAAACGCCGGCGGATATATTCTACATAATACAAGCGATTCGCTTTGATATAACCGGCCGTACCCGGCCCCTTGCTTTGCTTGACGCCGGTGAGTTTGAGCAAGGGGAAGTGATTCAAGGGGAGGCGGGCTTGGAGCGCTATATCAAAGATAAAACCCAGCTCCTCCGCAATCAGCGGGTGCTGGACGCGGTTACCATTGACTATGCCACCGGAGCACCGGATGCTCAGGGCGTGGTACCGGTGGATCTGCTGATAAGCGTTACCGATACCTGGAATATCATCGTCCTGCCCCGTCCGCAATACGATTCCAATAACGGTTTTGATATTACCCTCAAAGGCCGGGATTATAATTTTCTGGGCACCATGAATGCCCTGCGGATCGATCTGGGGTATCAACACGATGAGCACGATAAAAATCGCGCGGTCTTTCAAATTGATTCAGATACCCCATTCCATGCCTTTGGGTATACGTGGAATTTCAATTTTGACCATGATTTTTCATATACCCTTGAGGACCCCATTGAGGAATCCCTGTACTATAAGAACACCACCGGCATTTCCATGCAACTGCCCTATCAATGGACCACGGTTACTTTTGGGTTTGAAGAGGCGCTGGTGTTCCACGAAGAAAATGATGATGAGTACAAGCCTGAGTATGGGAACTATGATGATTGGTATATGTCCAGTGAACTGTATACTTCCTGGAAAATCCCCATCGGGATAGCGGTCCATACCTTTGGGGAATTGGCCTATACCCCTAAGGTGGCGGGGGTGGTTAAGTACCCCGATGCAGCGCTGGAATACTTTAGGAAGGGGCCTACCCTCACCCTGAGCCACAGCCTGGGGTTTGGCCGGATCGACTGGCTCGGCAATTACCGCAGCGGTCTGGAAGCCTCCCTTGAAAATGCCTATGCCTATAATTTTCATACCCAGAGCTGGGACAAAACGATTTCCCTGTCCGTGGCCAGCCACACACCGCTCTGGGATTTTTTCGGCATTTCAGGCCGGTTCCGGTACCGGCATTGGTTTGATGATGCTCACGACGCCGGGGACGCGCTTCGGGGCATTCTGGATAAATCCGTGCATGTGAACTATATGGTTTCCTTGAATCTGGATTTTCCTTTTCGGCTCTTGCGGTTTACTCCCTCCCAATGGCTGGGCAACCGGAAATTCCGGTTGTTTAACTTTGAACTACACGCATCCCCGTTTATCGACGCGGCCCTGGTATCGGATCCGCCGGTGCTGCTTACCGGCGGCTTGGAACTCATCGTATTCCCGGAGTTCATGCGGAGCTTCTATGTACGGGCGAGTATAGGATGGAACATCCTTGAATTGGTGAAAACCGGAAGCCTCCCCACAGGAGAGAACCGGGAAATCTTTGTTGGTATCGGACATCATTATTAGGGAGCAATAGGAAAACCATGGCGTATATTGCGGTTATAGGGACCGGCTATGTCGGTTCGGTTTCCGGGGCGTGTCTTGCGGATTTTGGGAACTGGGTAACCTGTGTGGATAAAGATGCGGAGAAGATCCGCTCCTTAGAAAAAGGGGTGATCCCCATTTTTGAGCCTGGGCTGGATGCGGTGGTGGAGCGCAATGTCCGAGCGGGCAGGCTGCGGTTTACCACGGATATGGCGGCGGCGGTTAAGGTCCATCCGATTGTATTTATCGCGGTGGGTACCCCTCCTACAGAAGACGGCAGCGCGGATTTACAGTACGTGGAAGCGGCGGCCCGGGAAATCGGACAGGCCATGGAGGGCTATACGGTGGTGGTGGATAAGAGTACGGTCCCCATCGGTACCGGCCAGAAGGTTATCCGCTGGATCAGTGAAGAGCTACACCAGCGGGGCCGGGATATACCCTTTGACGTGGTTTCTAATCCTGAATTCCTGCGGGAAGGGTCGGCGGTCTATGATTTTACCCATCCGGATCGGGTGGTCATCGGAACAGACGGTGAGACCGCCCGGAAGATTATGAAGGATGTGTACCGTTCCCTGTACCTCAATGAGACGCCCTTTATCGAAACCAATCTTGAATCAGCGGAGATGATCAAATACGCAGCCAATGCGTTTTTGGCGGTAAAGATCTCCTTTATTAACGAGATTGCGAACCTCTGCGAAAAGGCCGGCGCCAATGTGCAGGACGTAGCCAAAGCCCTAGGCCGGGACGGACGGATCGGTCCCAAATTCCTGCACCCCGGTCCGGGTTACGGCGGTTCCTGTTTCCCTAAGGACACCCGAGCCTTGGCAAACATCGGCAGGGCCTGCGGCGAACCCTTGGGCATCGTGGAAACCGTCATCGCCAGTAACGAGCGGCAGAAGCTTAGGATGGTCGATAAAATCGAAGCCGGTCTTGGTTCCCTATCCGGCAAGACCATTGCCATCCTGGGCCTGGCGTTCAAGGCCAATACGGACGATATGCGGGAATCCCCGGCCATAACCATTGCGGAGGGTTTGGTGAAACGGGGAGCGCGGCTGCGGCTCTGGGACCCGGCGGCCATGAAGGAAGCGGCTTGGCGGCTTGCGGCCCTGGCAGAGCCGGAAGGAACTCTGTATTTTGCGGCGGATGAATACGACGCGCTGAAAGATGCCTGCGCCCTGGTGCTGCTGACCGAGTGGAATCAACTGCGGAATTTGGATCTGACCCGGGTGAAAAGCCTGTTGAGTCTCCCGTACTTCTTTGATTTACGGAATATTTACCAGCGGGAAGAAGCGGAAGCTGTGGGGCTGCGGTATTACGGGGTTGGGAAGTAAGTTCCCAATGGCGCGGGACAGGGGACGCCTGGACTAGTTTGGCGGGGTTTCACCGGTTAGGGAAGCACTGATTTATTCAATCGAGCATAAATCAGTGCATACTTTAATGTGGTTTTTCGCAGTTTTCCGCAGGAAAACGAGAAAAACCATAGGGCAACGCTGATGAGCGTCAAGTTAATCAGCGTTGCCTTAGGTATAAAACGAGAGCGCCTATCAGTGGACCCTCGCGGCTATTTTGATGCTAAATTATTGAACATAGTGCTGTTTATATAGAAATTAATGCGGTTCATCACAAATCGTGTAACCGGTGAACTGCATTGTTAAAAATCATACAAAAAATCAAAAATTCCTTGCTTTTAATAGATTTTAAGAGCGGAATGGGATATACTGTACATCAAAATAGGCCGGACAGTCGTATCATGCCATCTGAAAGGATAGAGGAGTTTATGGTTGCTTTACATACTACACCTTTAGTTGCCCCTATCTCAGCAAACCCCGATAAGAATACTAGGAATTACCGTTCTCTGCCCGGCGTTTTCGGACCGGTTTTTTAACCTCTTTTCCACTAACGCGGTGAGAAACCAGCTCATAGTACGCTCCGCGATGAGGATAAACTAAGAAAGGAGTTCCAAGATGAAGAAGGTATTTCGCAGAACTGCCGTAGGGACCGTGCTTACGATGACGCCTGCGGCGGCTATCCTCGCAGCCTGCGCCTCCGCTCCGGCGGCGCCCGATCGGGTAGTCCCGCAGGCGGCGCAGCAGCTCAACGAGCGGATAGCCCAGGCCCGGGTCGCCAAGGGGATCGATGACTACGGGAAGGAAGCTGCCGCGGAATGCTTCGGCGGGAATGTAAGCCGTACCATCGACTGGTAGGTTTCTTGGCTTTTAAAGGGGGTATGCAGCTATGACTGTATGGCATGATATAAAACATTCAGGGTTCCGGTTGTTTTTATATGTACTTACCGGGGCCGTAATCCTATACGCCTTCGCCTCGTGCGTAAGCGCCGGGGCCGTGAGCGGCAGTTCCGTCCCCGCGCAACCGGAGACGAAACCGGCGGGGGCGAAGCCCGGATGGGTTGACGTAACGCCGAAGAGCGATAGGGAGCTTTTTTTCATCGGCGTATCCCGCGCCTGTTCAAACGCCGCGGACGCGCGGAAGGCGGCGCGGGAAGATGCCTTTAACCAGGTACTCAGATACTACGGCGAATACATTCAGGCTGCTTCTGTGGAAAAAACAAGCACCGTGGGGAATACCGCGGATACGCTGGACAGCTACCTGGAACGAGAAGAAGAGCTCATCCACTTTGCCCAGGGGGTGGTCTCCCAGGTGGGGATGGACCGGTACTACACGGAGGTCTATACA
>JAISPY010000136.1 GCA_031274565.1 Treponema sp. | reverse complement strand
CACAAAAAGGGATAGTATTTTTGAAAATATTAAAACGGAATGTAATATTTTAAATAGATTTAGTAACGATGTACGTTATCCGCATACGTATGAAGTAAATGAAGCCGATGTAAATTATTCTATAAATGCTGTGGAAAAAATAAAAACTATAGAACCATTAATAATCATAAGAAAAAAGGTTAATAATGAAAATAATGACGAAGAAAAAATTATAAAGCAGCCCAACTGCATATAACCGGTCGGTATATGCACCCCAGCGAAGCTGGGGACGCCGCCAGTAGGCGGCTCGGGCTCCGAAAAACCCCAGTCGGGCTACGCCCTTTGTGGGGTTTTTCTCCACCACATTTTGGCCCGCCGCAATGCTTTATAGGCGGGCCAAAACGTCATATACCGCCGGAACGGTATAGGCGTATTTTCAGGCGTATAGAGCAGAGGAATGCATCGCCGCCGAAGGTTTCCAAAGACGGGTGTAGCAATCTTCGGCCCGCGCTATTGGTTGACCGGAGGCAAAAAGGGGAGCGGGATTTGGTCGATTTGACGCCTCCATACCCGTATGGTGGCTTAGGTTTTTGATGATACCATGCCCTTGCTTTATCCGGGTTCATGTAGTATATTGTATTGCGAGTAGATTGACGGATTTCAGTACCATGAGGTATATGTATACGCCAAGAGGTATAACCGTAAGGATACCAACGGTCAAAAGCCCGCATATCCTCGATGGTTACCTAGAGTGCCCCAAATCGAGGGCTTGGTTGTATGAATAGACGTAAGGCTGATAGAGGGGATGTTTTGTATTGAACGGGTGTGCGTCAGAACGATTGAGTTAAAGGTATTGTTGTATAGAGAGCCGCGCTCTACGAAAAGTCTTTGAAGTCCGTCAGGCTCCTGGGTGAAGGAGTGGAGGTATAACATGCGTTTCCTGTCTTATGTAGGTATCGTTTTTGTAGTGGCCATCAATCTGGCGGGGTTTCCTGTGCGTCTGTATCCCCAAGGTACCCTCCCTCATCCTTTCATACAAGCGGAGGTGGACGAAGGGTTAATTGAGACCACGGAGGAACTAGAAGTAACCACGGATAATTGGATACCCAAGAACCTGCTTATCCGTCTGGGTATTGCCGGGGCAATCATCATAGCCCAAGTCCTGCTGATACGGTTAATATGGTCTCTCCTTAAAAAGCTCCAGTATAAAGTAGGGGTTTACGGGACTGCTCATTTTAAGCCCCTGATCATTAAGCAATACCGGCTGCTGGATACGAGCCAAATGCTTAACATAGCGTTCTTTTTGCTGCGCATATTCAAAATTGTGGTCATCGCCTTCCAATTATATCTAACCCTTCCGCTGGTATTCAGCCTCTTTGAGCCGACTAAACATCTGGCTTCCACCCTGTTTGGCTATATATTAAACCCCTTAAAAAGTACCGTCCTCGGCATTGTTCTTTATATTCCTAATTTAATTACTATTGTGGTGATTGTGGTGATTGTTAGATATGCCATGCGGTCTATTCAGTTCTTTGCAATCCAGATAGAAAAGGGCAAACTGGTTTTACCGGGATTTTACGCGGATTGGGCCCAGCCGACCTTCAATATATTACGGGTGCTCCTCTACGCCTTAACCATCATTGTCATATATCCCTACTTTCCCGGTTCGGATTCGGCGGTTTTTCAGGGGGTTTCCGTGTTTGTGGGTCTTATATTTTCCCTGGGTTCCAGTTCAGCCATCGGTAACCTGGTAGCGGGGATCGTGATCACCTATATGCGGCCCTTTACCATAGGAGACCGGATCAAAATAAACGATGTTACCGGCTTTGTGGTGGAAAAGTCCGCTACGGTTACCCGGATCAGGACCCATAAAAACGAATTTGTTACGTTTCCCAACGTGATGGTGCTTACTTCAAGCATTACCAATTACAATTTTTCTTCGAGCGAAAAAGAGGATGGGCTGATTCTCCATGCGGCGGTTACTATGGGCTATGGGGTTCCCTGGCCCACGGTGCATGCCATACTCCTGGCTGCGGCCGCTAAGACCGCCTATATAATGGAAACCCCGAAACCCTATGTATTGCAGACCGCCTTGAACGACTTTTACGCTTGTTATGAAATTAACGCCTATACCAAGGCGGTGGAGAAGGTACCGAGAATTTATTCGGAACTCTATCAAAATCTCCAGGATGGGTTCAAAGCCGCCAATATCGATCTAACCGCGCCCACCTATAATATCCGCTTACCTCCTCCGGATGGGATAGTGCCGGGGAGTACTCCATCGTATAAAGGGTAAGTCCGGTGCGGGGGAACACCCGGTGTTGGTGGGGTTTGTTCATGGCTTGTCTTTTTTCGGGGTTTTCTGCATGTCAATCTGATCCGGTGGGGCATAGGGATCCGGAAACGCGGGCTGAAGAAGCGGGAAACCGCCTGGATACAAGCCAGGGTTTGGAGCTTATCGAGGATGGGGAGGGGGGAATAATGCAAGTCCCCCCTCCGGATGCAGCGTTACCGGTATCGGTTTTTGGGGAAATTTGGGGATACCTCATCAGCGGAAAGGAGGAAGCCTTCAAAGCAGATGCTCCCCTGACGGATATTGGGTATTTTGGGGCGGAAGTGGACATGTATGGCCAGTTGGTGAACGTCCCTAACCCCAGGGATATCCCTCACTTTTCAGGACGGGTACATCTGGTGCTTGGCTGCGGAGGCAGGGCTTTGTCTCATTTCGTGCTCATGGAAGGAAGTTCGGTTAGGAAGCAGTTGATCGCCGATTTACTTGAAAAGGTAAAGCCCTTTGATGGTCTACAGATTGATTTTGAGCTGGTACCCCCACGGGACGGAGACCAGTTCCGTTCGTTTCTTGCGGAACTGCGTAAAGGGCTTGGAACTAAGTCCTTCACCATTGCCCTTCCTGCCCGGTTTCGGACTCTGGATACGGATGTGTATGATTACGAAAAAATTAAGCCCCTGGTGGACCGGATCCTGGTGATGGCGTATGATGAACATTGGGCCACCAGCGAGCCGGGTCCCATAGCTTCTATGGACTGGTGTAAATCCGTGGCGGAGTATTCCCTTAAAACCATTGGTCCGGAAAAGCTCATCATGGGGCTTCCCTTTTACGGCCGGACCTGGGGAAGTATAAACCTCTTTCGGGCCTTCTTTTTTTCAGGAATCGAGCGGATTAAACAAGAGCATCAGGTTACGGAAGTCCGCAGGGAAAAGGGAATTCCGACGTTCACCTATGAAGTTCCGGTTACCGTTACGGTCTACTACGAAGACGATTATTCCCTTTCAACCCGCATGGAAATGTACCGCGCCTTGGGGGTCCGCTCCATTGGTTTCTGGGCCTTGGGGCAGGAAAGTCCAACGATATGGGAACGACTCCGCGTGCATCAGGAGTAGCAACGGTTTTTGGGGAAGGTGATTGTTTCTATGCCCCGCATGTTGCGCGTTTATCCGGTGTGGTCCGGGCTTGTTTTCCACCGCTCCAAAGATTCCAGCATGAATTGCCGTATATCCATATCATACATGGCTTTAAGGGTTGCTCCGTCCAGGACCTGGTGCGGTTTACCGATGGAGAGGATTTTTCCGTAGTGCATAAGCGCGGCGGTATCGCCAAAACAATGCACCATGGTGAGGTCATGCAGAACCCCGACAACGGTCTTATGGGTTTCTTTCACCCAGGTTATGAGGTAGTGTAAGAGCTCGATTTGGTGTTTCAGGTCCAGGTGATTGGTAGGCTCATCCAGTAAAATAATATCGGGGTTTTGCGCCAGGGTCCGGGCAAGAAAAACCCGTTGCAGCTGCCCTCCGGAAAGCTCGTGTATCATCCGATCCCGCACCTCGTATAAACCCAGCTTATGTATGATATCCAGGAGGAAGGCTTCATCCGCTTTGGAGAGGTTCTTCAGAAACCCCGAGGAATACGCGTACCGGCCTAAGGACACGGTATCATACACGGTGTAGGGGAAATAGACCGGGGAGAGCTGCCCCAGGAGGGCTATTTTTTTCGCGAGGTCCTTTCTCGTAAAGGAGGAGACTTCCTGGCCATCCAGGGTTATGCTTCCCCGGTAGTCCAGGAGGCGGGCAATGGATTTTAAGAGGGTACTTTTGCCGCATCCATTCGGTCCGACGATGCAGAACAGTTCGCCTTTACCGATGTTCATGGTAACATCTTTGATCACATCCGTTCCCTCATATCCGCTGTACAGATTTTTTATGGCTAACATCGATACTCCAGTTTACTACCCCCTCCGGTTTACTACTCCGCAGCTTGCTGCGGCGATACGCTCTACCATAGCGCGCTGAAAATCATAGCATGAAGTCTTCCAATTTGTTGCGGCCAGCCCCTAAGGGGCCACAGAGACCTGCCCGTACTATCCCGTGGCTTGCCTTGGGAATAGGGTGCGCCGATCAAAAAAGGTTATTTGCCCCTTCTGAAATACACCCACGCGAAAAACGGCGCGCCGATGATCGCCGTAACCGCTCCAACCGGAAGCTCTGCGGGGCTGACGATGATCCGGGCAGCCAGATCCGAGAGCACCATGAGGGAACCTCCTGCGATAAAAGACAGGGGGATAAGGTAGCGGTGATTCGAACCTACGATCTTGCGGGCGATATGGGGGGCTATGAGGTCTACGAATCCGATGGCCCCGCTCAAGGAAACCGCGCCGCCGGTGAGCATCGTGGCATACAGTAGGAGCTTTTTCCGTACCCCCTGGGCGTCCACTCCCAAGGATTTCGCCGCATCTTCGCCGAAGGTGAGGATATCCATTTCTTTGGTGTAGCGGATGATTCCCACCGCGCCTACCACCAAAAAGGGAAGCAGCAACGTAACATACGACCAGCCCTTCATGGCAAAGCTCCCCATCATCCACAAGAGCAGGGTCTTGAGTTCCTCTCGGAACAGGGATAAGAGGGTGGTAAGCAGGGCGTTTACAAAGAGGGATACGACCATGCCGAAGAGGATGACCGTGTTATTGGACATGGTTTTGTCTATTTTGGAAGCAAAGACCAGCACCACCCCAACGGTAGCGAGGCCAAAGAGAAAACCCGTGAGGGGCAGGGTAAAGCCGCCTGTCAGGGGGAGGGAAAAGCCGGTGATGATGATAAGCCCCGCACCCAAGGAGGCCCCAGAGGAAACCCCCAGAATATAGGGGGAGGCGAGCTGGTTTCTGAGGACCGACTGCACCGCCGCGCCGCTTATGGCAAGGCAACCGCCGACCATAAAGGCCAGCAATGCCCGGGGGAACCGCAGTTGCCAGACAATGGTTATGGTTTTGGGATCCATGTCTTGGGGCAATGGGATATGCAAGACCGTACACCAGAGGATTGCCACCGTATCGGCTATGTTGATACCGCTACTCCCCAGGGACGTGCCGATACTGATGATCCCCAGGGCCAGGATACTCGCGATGAGCATTTTCTTACCGCTTTTCATACACCTCCGGGTAGACGGCATGTGCCATTTGTTGTAAGGCCAGTACGATGCGGTGGGAGGGACGGGAGGAAGCATTGCTGTCAATGAGGTATATGCGGTTGGTGCGAACCGCCTGTAGGGTACTAAATCCGTCCCGGTTTTGTATTTCCGCTATAGGATTGTCCACATAGGAGACATTTGAGAGGATGACATCGGGGTTCTTGTCTAGGATCGCTTCCACGCTGGGACTTATCCAGCCGGTTTCGTTGCCGAAGCTGTTTTCCGCGCCGATGATGGCGATCATCTCATGCAAAAACGTGTTTCTGCCCATGGTTACCAAAAACGGGGCCGGGGATATTTCAAAGTAGACCGTTCTTTTATCGGTAATACCGGAGCCGAGGGCGGCGATGGTTTCGATTTGACGGCGCATATCGCTCACCAGAGCGTCCCCCTTTTCGGGCACCGAAAGCAGCCGCGCTATAAACGCAATATCCTCGTATATTTCAGCAATACTACCGCTGGTGGGTATAGAGAACACCAGAATGCCCGATTCGCGCAGCACCTTGAAGGGATCTTCCCCCGAACCGGTTATGTTGTGTCCCGCGGAAATGATCAGGTCCGGCTCAAGACCGACGATGGTTTCCCCGTCGGGATAGGTAAAATCGATCGCCATGACCTCCTCAGGGATTCCCGGGATCCCGGCGGAATAGGTATCCACGGCGACGAGCTTCTCCCCGAGGCCAAGGTCCACGATGATTTCTGTGTTCGAGGGCGCAGTCGAAATAATCCGATCTATCCGGGCGGGAATCGCCGCTTCCTTCCCGATCCCCGCGGTGACGGTTGCTTGGTTGCTTTTTTGCGTGCATCCTATGAGCAGCACGGCTCCTAGGATACGGATGACCACCGATCGTTTTTGCATAAGGCTCCTCATACTCCGCACTCCCTTATGCCACGGGGTACACTCTGCTGGTAAAGGGTACTTCTGTTACGCCGTAGACGTGGTTCAGTCTTAAAGCCAGCGCAAAAAAGTAGTTTGAAAACAAATTGATAAAATCAAAGAGGATATCGTCCACTGGATGACCTTGCTGGGCATGACGGCTTAAAAGCCGGACTAAGGCTTTGCATTTACTGCGTATCACATGGCTGTATGCGGCGGGGACGCACCCTTGGGGAACCACAAACCGGGAGGAGGGGTCTACCTGGAGGCGTACTGCCTTCTCGTGCAGCCAGGCCAGTTCTTCGCCGGTTACGGCGATTTTGGTTCGTAGGGAGGGATTGATATGGTACATAAGCTCGCTTATCTTCAAGAGATCCTCCCGTAATTCCCCTCCGTCCTGGACCACCCGGTCGTCGATAAGCGCGCGTACTAAGCCTATCATGCTGGCGATTTCATCGGATAGAATCTCAAAGTCGCAGCGCAGATCCGCCGATGGGTCATACAAAAACGTGTAGGCGACGTATGCAGACAATTCTTTTACCCTCTTGCTTTGCAGTATACAGGGGCTAGGCTACCATGATTTTGAAACAAGGTCAAGTAAGCAGATGACCTGTAGGATAAACGCCCCTAGAGGGTGGGGGGCGGGGCTTTTTTTATACGCCTCCCCCCGCTACTGCTTGGGAGACCGGAGGCCCTGAAAAAGTTCGGTTCATGCTCGCGCAGGGGAATGGCGTAGGAAAAAAATTGGTCATGTAAGCCCTGATGCCAGGTAAACCAAAGCGCGCAAAGCGTTACTGGTACATGATGACGTAGGGGCGGGGTTGGAGGTCAAAGACCTGCTTGGGGGTGAGCAGGGGGTTATCATAGCCTGCGC
>JAISPY010000064.1 GCA_031274565.1 Treponema sp. | reverse complement strand
CTGAAAATCGAGTAATCTTATAAAATCATAATCGGATGATGGGGTTAAATGGTCTGCCTGCTATGAGTGGACTAAAAATGCCTCGCGGCTGGTGATGACCGATACAATCGGGATCTACGGAGCAAGCATCTTGAAAAGCGGGGATTCCTGTAGTTAGAAAAAGAGGAAAATATGAGAAAAAAAGAGGATATCTGGCATAGAAGCGCTTGACACAATTATGGAATGTTAGTATTCTTTTGATACTTATACATGCCCTTGTAGCTCAGTCGGTAGAGCACATCCATGGTAAGGATGCGGTCAGCGGTTCGATTCCGCTTGAGGGCTTGAATGGACTTTTTACAGATTACGTTAGACCTCCCGGACGAGCGGGTCGGGATAGATTAAGGGGATACCATGGCATCGAAAAAAACAGCGGTGGAACTCATTGCCTTGCAATGCACTGAGTGTAAGCGGAAGAATTATACTACCAAGAAGAACCGGCGGAATATCCAGGAAAAACTTGAGTTTAATAAGTATTGTCCGTTTGATCGGAAGCATACCCTCCATAAAGAGACCAAGATTAAGTGAATCGTTTCTTAGGCCAGTAGCTCTAATGGTAGAGCGTCGGTCTCCAAAACCGAATGTTGTGGGTTCGAGTCCTACCTGGCCTGTATGGTATTGTACGTAGAGGGGGCGTTATGAACAAGATGGTTCAATTTGTCAAAGAGTCTTACGCTGAACTCCGGAAAGTCATCTGGCCAAGCCGGGAGGATGTGATTAGCTCGGTTAAGGTGGTTATTGTTTCTACCCTGATTATTGCCGCGGTATTGGGCTTGGTGGATGTGGTTCTGCTCCTTGGGGTGCAGGCGATATTTTAATACAATGAGTACATAAAGGAAACCTATGGCGACGGGCTGGTATGTCCTCCATACTTATTCGGGATATGAAAATAGAATAGAGAAAACCATACGCATGTTGATCGAGGCCGGAGAGCTTGATAAGGAGCAGGTCCGGGATGTGAAGATCCCCTCGGAGGAAGTGGTAGAGGTCAAGGACGGTAAAAAACGGACCATGACCAAGAAGTTCCTTCCTGGGTACATTCTGGTAGAAATGGACCTGCCGGATCCGGGCTGGAAGGCGATCTGTTCAAAAATTAGGAAGATTCCGGGAGTTACCGGTTTTGTGGGGACTCCGGCAGACCGGAAGCCGCAGCCCTTGCAGGGAGAAGAGGCCCGGGTCATACTGCAAAAATCCGGGGAGATTAAGGGCGAACGGCCGGTACGGACCCGGCAGTCCTTTGACCCGGGACAACAAGTGAAGATCATTGAGGGGCCTTTCGAGTCTTTCACGGGTATCATTGAAGAAGTGAACCATGAAAAAAACAAGCTCAAGGTTATGGTGGGTATCTTTGGCCGGAATACCCCGGTGGAGGTCGATCTTTTACAGGTGGAAAAGCTCTGATTCCAGCGGGTTCTCGCATGACTGAACAGGGTTTGCGGGGAGTTTTTTAGTTTTTTATAGATGGGAGTTTCCGGGGTTGCCGGAGACGTTACTCTGGACTGTTCCGGGTATACCACAGAAGGAGAACATACATGGCAAAGAAAAAAATTGCCACCCTTATTAAGCTCCAGTGCCCTGCAGGTAAGGCCACGCCGGCTCCGCCGGTGGGTCCTGCCCTGGGTCCCCATGGGGTGAGCGCGCCTCAGTTTGTCCAGCAATTCAATGAGCGGACCAAGACCATGGAGGTGGGGCTGGTTATACCGGTGGTTATCACGGTGTATACCGACAAATCTTTTACCTTTATACTCAAGACCCCGCCGGCGTCGGTGCTGATCAAGAAGGCGCTGGGCATTGAGAAAGGCTCAGGGGAATCCCATAAGACCAAGGTAGGTAAGCTCCCCAAGACGAAGCTGACGGAGATTGCCAAGCTCAAGATGGTGGACCTTTCCGCCAACGATCTTGAAGGGGCCATGAAGATCATTGCCGGTACCGCCCGGTCTATGGGCGTCGAGGTGGAAAAATGAGGCGCGGAAAAAAGTACCTGGATAACCTTAAAAAATACGACAGCGCGGCTTCCTATGGTTTACAAGAGGCATTGGAGTTGGTGAAGGGTCTTACGACCGCTAAGTTTGATGAGACCGTGGATCTGTCGGTCAAGCTCAACCTGAAAAAAAGCCAGTCCGTCAGGGATACGGTGGTTTTACCCCATCAATTCCGGGTAGAGAAACGGGTTCTGGTGTTTTGCAAGGCGGAGAAGGAGAAGGAAGCCCAGGAAGCAGGGGCCACCTATGTGGGAGCCGAAGACTTAATTGATAAGATAAAGGGGGGCTGGCTGGATTTTGATGTGGCAGTGGCTACCCCGGATATGATGAAGGATGTAGGTAAGCTCGGTATGATCTTGGGCCGTCGGGGACTCATGCCTAACCCCAAGACCGGGACCGTTACCTTTGACCTGAAAGGCGCCTTGGCGGAACTGCGGAAGGGGCGCACCGAATTCCGGGCGGACAAGACCGGCGTGGTGCATCTTGCGGTGGGTAAGATTTCCATGGAAAACGGAAAAGTCGCTGAAAATGTTAAGACCGCAGTGGCTGAGATCAAGCGAAAACGGCCGGTTGACGCCAAGGGCGAGTTCATTCGGTCGATCTCGGTGGCTTCCACTATGGGACCGGGGATATGGGTCTCAATCAAGGATGAGGAGTAAGCCATGGCTATTGTGGCAAAAAAAATACAGGATGCTAAGGCTTCCGCGATACGCGCGTTAGAGGTAAACTTCGGAGGTGCTCAGGATTTTATCTTTGCGGACTACCGGGGCCTGACCGTAGAGCAGATCACCGGGTTACGGAAACGGCTGGGGGTTAAAGCCTCCCGGTTCCAGGTGGTGAAAAATAACTTTGCCCGGATTGCCTTTGAACGGTTGACCGCTCCTGATGTGTCGCAGTATCTGGTCGGACCTACGGCGGTGGCTATTGCTCCCCAGGATGCTAACGAGGTTGCCAAGATCCTCTTTGATTTTATCCGAGAGGCTCCGACCCTTAGGGTAAAAGGAGCCTTGGTAGGGGGTACGATCTACGACGCCGCGAAAACCGAGGCCTTTTCCAAGTTACCGGGCAAGCTGGAGCTTATTTCTATGCTTATGTCGGTGTTGCAAGGGCCCGTGCGGACCCTTGCCGCGGACCTCAACGATATCAACGCTCGGCTCGTGCGGGCCATCAAGGCGGTGGGAGACCAAAAGGTCGAAGGGTGATAAGCAGGGCGGACGGATCCGGGTTTGCCGGTACGTTTCGCGGTTCAGCGTGCAAAAACCGTCAGGCTTCGGTGGAATCGGTGGGGTGTAACCTGCTGGTTCCGAGGCTGCCGTTCCTGTCGGTTTAAAATACCGGGGATTAACCCGGAAGCATCCGTGAGGATGGCGTGTGTCCGTATGGGTACACGAGGTATGTGTATGAGGAGAAGGTAATATGGCAGCTCTGAGTATTGATCAGCTTATTGAAGCGATTTCGTCAATGACGGTTCTGGAGGTTTCGGAACTCGTTAAAGCCTTGGAAGAAAAGTTTGGCGTTTCCGCGGCGGCTCCGGTGGCAGTAGCCGCAGTGGGCGGCGCGAGCGCGGCGGCGGAACCAGTGGAAGAAAAGACCGAATTTAATGTTATTCTCAAGGCGTATGAGGATTCCAAGAAGATCGCGGTTATCAAAGAGGTCCGGGCGGTTACGGGTCTGGGACTCAAAGAAGCCAAGGACCTCGTTGAAGGGGCGCCCAAGCCGCTCAAAGAGAATATTTCCAAAGAAGAGGCCGCGAAAATTAAGGATCAGGTCACTGCCGCTGGCGGTACTGTTGAAATTCAGTAATTGCGGCCCTATACAATGCAGGTTTCTCACTATAACCGGTGAAATCTAGGGTTTCACTGTGAAGGCTTCCGGTATAGGCCGGGGCCTTTTTGTACATGGTACGCCCACAGGGGGAAGGGATGGTAGTACAGAAGTCTATCGCGAAACGGACGTATATCGGGAAGGATATTCAGGATGTGATGGAACTTCCGGATCTTATCGACATTCAGCTTTGTTCGTATGAACGCTTCCTGCAACGGGAACGCTTGCGGAACCATGAGGCCCCCGAAATACAGGGACTAGAGGAAGTGTTTAGAGCAACCTTCCCCATTGAAAGTCCCAACGGCGATATGGTCTTGGAGTATGAGTATTATACCCTCGATGAAGAGAACGTCAAATTCTCTGAACAGGATTGTAAGCAGAAGGGACTCACCTATGCCGTATCCCTGAAGGCCCGGGTCAACCTCATCTTCCAGCAGACCGGTGAAATCCGGCAGAAGGACATCTACATGGGGGATATCCCCATTATGAGCGAGCGGGGGACCTTTATCATCAATGGGGCGGAACGGGTGGTGGTTTCTCAGATTCACCGTTCACCGGGGGTCATCTTCAACCATGAGAAGGGTATTTTTGCGTCTCGGATCATTCCGTACCGGGGTTCCTGGATGGAATTTGAGATTGACCAGAAAAAAGAACTCATTTACGTCAAGATTGATAGGAAGAAGCGGATCCTGGGGACCATATTCCTGCGGGCTTTGGGTTATGCAAGCCGAGAGGATATAATCCGCTCCTTTTATACCACCGAAACCCTGGAGGTGATCGATGACCGGGAAACCCGGGAACGGTTTTCAGGCCGGGTGCTTGCCGCAGCAGTGTGGATCAGCACTGGGGACGCCCTTTCCGGGGCCGGACGGAAAAAGCTCTACCGGGCTGGAGAAAAGCTCCATCCTCATAACGTGGATGAACTGCTCAGCAACGGCATTGCCTCGGTGGAGGTGATCGATTTTGAGGCCCCTGATTCGCTTAACTCGCCGATGCTCCTCAACTGTTTCGAGCGGGAGGAGATCAAATTCCTCAAGGAAGACCCGGAACGGGATGAACCTTCCAAGGAAGACGCCCTGTCCGCCGTATACCAGGTGCTCATGCCTGGAGAATCCATCACCGTGGAGGCCGCGGAAAAGGACCTGTTAGGGATGTTCTTTACCACCCGGCGCTATGATCTGGGGAAAGTGGGGCGGTATAAACTCAACAAGAAGTTCGATTTCAGGCCCCCCCTGGAGGATTCGACCCTGACCAGGCAGGATATC
>JAISPY010000030.1 GCA_031274565.1 Treponema sp. | reverse complement strand
AATGGTTTTTATTCTTCTTTTCTGTTTGGTTTGTGGCACAGTGTTATGCCGTTACGGAATTTTATTGACGGCAATCTGTTCCTATCTGGCGCAATTTTTTCAGGCTTAATACTGTTTGGAAGCAGTTTTCTGTTTTCAATACAGACTGGGATACAGTATAAGCAGGCTTCCTCTTTGTGGGACGGTATGGTTGTACACTTTATCAACAACGCAAGCGCCAATCTTTTTCATGTTGTCTTTCCTGATGGCAGTGAGTCCGCGCCCATCATGCGTATAACGATCGCGCAGACAATGATGTTTTCCATTGTATTGGTCAGGTACTTTTTATGGAAAAGGCAGATAAAAAATGAGTAAAAAATAAATAATAGTGTACGTCCCAACTTCGCATAGGACTGTTTACGCGCGAACCTACGGTTCGATGCTGCCTTTCGGCAGCTCGGGTTACGGTTTTGCTAGGTCATTCCGCTTCGCTTCATTCCCACGCAAAACCTCCGCCACATTTTTCCAGCCCTGGTCTTTGCTTTGCAAAGCCTTTATTCGGGCCGCGAAAACGTCGTAAACAGCCGGAACGATGTACGCTGCGGTGTTTCTGTGCTCACAGGAATACCCTGGGGCTTACAAGCCGGCTTGCTCCAGCAGGGCGTGATCCTGCAGCAGTGCCTGAGCCGGGCCGTCCGCGAATAGTCGGCCTTCCTTCAGCAGCAATATCCGGGCGCATAGCTCCTGGGCAAGCTCCAGATCGTGGGTCGCCACCAGCATGGTCTGGGGCAGGCTGTCTAGGATACGGATGAGCGTCCGCCGGGACCGGGGGTCCAAGAACGAAGAAGGTTCATCCAGGAGGAGCAGGGAAGGCTCCATCACCAGGACCCCTGCAAGTGCGGCAAGCCGTTTCTCGCCTCCTGAAAGGGTGTGGGACAGCCGATTGGTAAGACGGCTTATACCCAGGCGCGCGAGGATGTCGGTGATTCGTCCTTCCATGGTCTTTTCATCAAACCCATAATTGCGGAGCCCAAAGCTCACATCCTCTAAGAGGGTCGGCATGAAGAGCTGATCCTCGGGATTTTGAAATACCATACCCGCGGCCTGCCGTAACCGGCGGAGCTGCTCCTTATCCGTAGGGTTCATACCTCCCAGGGTAATATCCCCTCCCTGGAGGGGTATAATCCCCATGAGGGTAAGGAGCAGGGTGGACTTTCCCGCGCCGTTGGCTCCAATCAGGGCAACCCGCTCGCCTGGTTCAAGGGAGAAGCTTATATCCTGTAATATCAGCCTATCCGCGGTCTTGAGGTATTGGACGCTCAGGTTTTTTACATGCAGCACCATGGATCCCCGATCCCGCTCCCTATAAGGCGTCCCACATGAGGCGCCCTAAGAACACGCTGAAGTTGAAAAAACGAAACGCCCCCATCGTTATACCCAGCCCCAGGGTATACCCATAATCCGCGGGGCGAAAGCCCTGGGGCCCCGTTCCCCGGTATACCCCGTCAAAGCCCCGGCATTGCATGGCATGATACACCCGTTCTGAGCGATCAAAACTCCGCAAGATGAGCTGTCCCAGAAAACTCCCCATGTCCTTCATCGCTATCCCTTGGTGTAAAGGGGCGCGCAGACTATAGGCGGTAACCATCCTGCGCGCCTCTCCCAACAGCACCGCGATATACCGATAGGTCATCACCAACTGGAGGTTCAATATCTTCGGCATCCCGAGGAGACTGAGCTGCCGGCTTATGTCGGTAAAGGAAGTAGTGGCTATAAGGAGTAAGACCCCAAAGACCGTGAGCAGGGTTTTAAGCAGGATAGACGCCAGGGACACCATACCGATACTGACCCTAAAAGCGCCCAGATAGAACGCGGTTTCCGGGATAAAAAACAGGTTGCTCACCCCTCCCATCAGGGCAAAGGGCAATGCCGTAAGCAGCCTCCCCAAGAGCGGCCGATAGGGGGTCCCGGAGAGGGACATGAGGATCGCCGGATACAGGAGAAACGGTATGAGTCCACTCACATTCTGAGAAGGAAAGGAAATCACGGTTACCACATACACGCCGGTGATGAGGAGTTTGGCCCGGGGGTGCAGCCGATGTATCGGAGAAGTCCCCAGGGCAAGCCGTTCCAAGCGATCCATGCCCGCCGCCGCGCTATACAGGTTCATGGGTTATACCGATACCGTGGTCTTCTTCCGCAGGGTGTGGATGATATATCCGATGCCCCCTGCAAGGACGATGGTGATAATGCTCCCCACAATACCCGCCGCGGCAGTTCCCAGGGCGGAACCTTCTTCGTTACCGGCAAAACCGTAATCAGGCATGAACGCGGTAGATTCCACCACTGAGGCCGCCGCCGCATATACCGGTCCTTCCCGCTCAAGCTCCGCCGTGCCTGCCACCTTCTCCATGGACCACTCAAGCCCATCAGGGTATGCGGAGGCAAAGAGGGATAGGATCCCTCCCACCAGAACCGTGAGCACAAGCAGACTCACCAGGATCTTTCCCAGGGAAAGGGCCGGGGGGAGCTTGGTGTTTTCCACCGCACTGTGTAGGAGTTCAGGCCGTACCTGGTGGACATAGCAGAGCACCCCTGCGGTAACCAGTCCTTCCACCACACCGATGGCCAGGTGAATGGGCTGCATCAAGAGCAGAAACGCCCCGAAAGGCAGTTCAGTTACCCCGGAGAGGAGCGTCTCCAGGACCACACAAAAGGCCCCGGCCTGCAGGCCGACGACTACTGCGGCTATGGAGGCGATGAAGATCCGCGGGGGATCTATCCCTTTGGCCGACATTCCTTTTGCAATGAGGGGCTTAAAAATAAACTGAAAAGCCAGGAAACAGGAGGTTACCCCCATATTGAAAACATTACAGCCATAGGCTAAAAGGCCCCCATCCGCAAAGAACAGGCATTGGATTAAGAGCACCGAAGCCAAGGTCAGCAGGGCGGGGAAGGGCCCCAAGAGGGCAGCCAAGAGTATGCCCCCGCCGATATGACCGGATGAACCGGTGCCGGGGATGGTGAAGTTGATCATCTGCCCCGCGAATACCAAGGCTCCCATGACGCCCATCATAGGGATCTTCTTATCGTCCAGGGTATCCTTGGAAATGCGTTTTACCCCGTACCCGATGGCAAGGGCACTCACCCCAGTCATCACGCCGCCTACTGCCGGTGAAAGCAAGGCATCTGCCATGTGCATAGTATCCTCCTTACAAAACAACCTGTTTTAAAAAAAGCCATGAAGACCCGCTTGTTGCATACCAAGCTCACGCCTTCATGGCTTTTTTATTTTCTTTTGCTGTACTCAGTTTTTCTAGGAAAAATAGGAAAAAATGGTTCCCTTTCGCCGCATTCCCAACCTTCATGATTGGAAACTATGTATAGTATACTAGCTTTATCCGGT
>JAISPY010000005.1 GCA_031274565.1 Treponema sp. | reverse complement strand
CTGGCCTTTGCAACCCCTTCTGGGTCCGGTATATCAGGCCGCAGGTCCTTCAAACGCTTCCTGGAACAGAGTCCGCCGGATCACTGGACCATTTGGAAGCCTGCCCAAACCAGGGACATCCTCAAGCGATTTGGGTTTACCCTGAAAAGGGTGTTTGTTTCAGGGCATCATCCTGAACGGTTTCCTCTGGCAGAGCGGTTTTTGCCCGGAAAAGAACGAAGCTCCTGGGAACAGGGAAACCAGGGCATGGTATACGGTTTATTCCGGTGGATAAGCCGTATCTTTCATTTAGGAGACACCTTTGAAGTGTACGCGGTCAAGAGACCGGTATTCGGGATAGCAACAGGAGAGCGATGATATGCAAGAACGATTAATGATCCTGGGAGCAGGGGTGATGCAGGGACCTGCCATCAGCATTGCCAAGGCATTGGGGCTTGAGACGGTGGTGGTGGACGGGGATCCCAAGGCTCCCTGCGTATCCCTGGCGGATCGCTTCGAGCGGATCGATTTGAAAGACAAAGAAGCCATTACCGCCTTAGGACGTTCGCTCATGGCCCAGGGGGGACTGGGGGGGATTATGACCGCAGGGACGGATTTCTCTGCCACCGTGGCCTGGGCCGCCGAGCGCTTAGGGCTTCCGGGCATCCCCTATGAGGCTGCCCTCAATGCCTCGGACAAGGAACGAATGCGCCGCTGCTTTGCGGCGGCGGGACTTCCTTCTCCTGGGTTTGTCGTGGTGGAAGTGGTACCGGATGCTGGGTTTTCCCCGGACTTTGGGTATCCCTTGGTGGTAAAGCCCGTGGACAATATGGGAGCGCGGGGCTGCCGCAGAGTTGACCGTCCCGACCAGCTCAGCCCTGCGGTAAGCGAAGCGCTGGACTTTTCCCGGACCCACCGGGCTATCCTGGAAGCATATATGGAAGGCCCTGAATTCTCAGTGGACGCCCTGGTCTACCAAGGGGAGATCACCATCTGCGGCCTGGCGGACCGGCACATCTACTTCCCCCCCTATTTCATTGAAATGGGCCATACCATGCCCACTACGCTGCGCGCCGCGGCGGCTGAAACCCTGCTCGCGGTTTTTCGCGCAGGGGTCAGGGCCTTGGGTATTACCCATGGGGCTGCCAAGGGAGATATCAAGCTCACGGCTCAGGGACCCATGATAGGAGAGATCGCGGCCCGGCTTTCCGGAGGGTATATGTCGGGGTGGACCTACCCGTATGCTTCAGGGGTGGAAGTTACCCGGGGAGCCATCCTGATCGCCTTGGGACGGGCGCCCCAGGAACTCAAGCCGATCCGGCAGTGGACCAGCGCGGAACGGGCCTTCATCTCCATCCCCGGAACGGTTCGGGCGATTGAAGGGATTGAGGCGGCCAAATCCGTGGAATATGTGCAAAACATTTTCAGCAGGATTGAGCCGGGAAACAGGGTCCGGTTTCCTGAAAACAACGTAAGCAAATGTGGGAATGTCATCAGTGCGGCTCCGGTACGGGAAGCTGCGGTGCATGCGGCGGAACAGGCCGCCCGGTTGGTGTTGATCTGCCTTGAGGCGCCGGATAAAGAAACCGAACAATTCCTCGCTGCGGGTATGGGAGCCGATGTATTTCCCCCCTCCGCCTTTACCCTGCCTGAATCCCTCAAGGTCCGTCTCGCGGCCTTCCCGGAACCGGAGCCTTCCGAGTCGCTGGGTTCCGCTCAAACGATCCCGGTGATGGTGTTGCCCTTCCCGGAATTGATCGAATCCGGCCTCCAGGATTATACCGGAAGGACCGTGCAAGAAAGTCTTGAAGCGGTCCGGGCAATCACCGGGCTTCCCCTTCCCTTGCAGGAACCAGGGGAAGGGGAAGCTCTGGTTCTGGGCCGCTGTTTCTGGACCGCCCTGATCCGGGGCGGGTATCAGGGCGCGGCATATATGGTGGATACCCGGTACCGTAAAGAAAAAGGCTGCGGGATGTAAACGGACTGCTTGCAAACGTCCGGCAGTTTCAGCAGTCCAGGGTATCGGGGTATTAAGCGGATAGGCATTTTTCCCTCAGGGGTGATGTGGAGGGGTGTAACATAAAGTCTCTCCCGATGCTTCTGCTTAAGTGATGAAGCGGCGTCAGAGGCGGCCAAAAAGTTCAGCTCATTCCCCGCGGGGGAATCGTATGAAAAAAGCGGGCTTTTTCGAACTAAGAGCCGCAGGTGAGCTGCATGATGAGCGAGCCGTTTCTGCGGTAAGCAGGTAGCCCAGGCCTCCTCGAAATTGTTCTTTGCGTTATCCTGGGTGTTAAGCATCTTACACTACTCAATGCTCAGGGTTTTGTCCGGTGGTGAACTATTTCATTCCTTATTATGGGTAATAGGCCGATGCATAACAGGCGTTTCTTGATAAGTCTCTTGGTTTCCAGCATCCTCTTGGTATCTGCGCAAACCCGAGGGGATGATAGGATCCTCACCTTGGACGAAACCCTCAAAGAGCTGGATTCCCTGCCCGGAAGCGGTGCAGTCTTCCACTGGGATCCTCTTTTCCAGGCGGGGGTGTTTTCCTCATCAGAACAGTACGTGTCTTTCCGGATTGGGATGCCGGGGGAATCGGATCTGATTATACTGAACGGTAGGGATATACTCTCCCTGCCATTGCCTTTTCTTGAAAAAGGGGAGCTGCGTTTTCCTCAAGCCTTTGTGCGTGCCCTAAAGCAGGCTCTGGAAGCTCCGGTCCCCGCAGATGATCCTATCAAGTTTCGGATTGCCGCGATCATCGTAGACCCGGGGCACGGGGGTAAAGATACCGGAGCGGTGGGAACCCATACGATTGCCGGAACCTCCCTGCGGGTGGAGGAAAAAGCCATTACCCTCCAGGTTGCCAAGGACCTGCACAACCGGCTCTCCCGAAAGTTTCCGGATAAACAGGTCTTATTGACCCGGGATAAAGACACCTTCATCAGTTTGGACGATCGAGTAGCCATAGCCAATGCGGTTCCCCTGAAAGACAACGAGGCTACGATATTCATTTCCATCCATGCCAATGCCTCCTTCAATAAACACGTCCGGGGCTACGAGGTGTGGTACCTGAGTCCTGAGTACCGGCGAATCGTTATCGATCAGTCGAAATACAGTGACGCCCAAGAGGTTGTGCCCATTCTTAATGCCATGCTGGAAGAAGAATTCACTTCTGAAAGTATCAGGATGGCTGAATCCATTGTGAAACGGTTTGATGAAACCCTCAGTAGCGCCCTGCCTTCCCGGGGGATTAAGGCGGAGGAATGGTTTGTGGTGCGGAACGTCCGGATGCCTTCGGTCCTGGTGGAATTAGGGTTCCTCAGCAATGAAACAGATGCCGGGCTTTTGACCGATGAAACCTACGTGAAGCACTTTTCAGAGGCCCTCTATAAGGGTATCATGGATTTCGTGGAGGATTTTGAGCATTCTTGAGGATGAGCGGGGTCCAATGAAAAACCGCCGCATGATGGGTAGTGCATGGTGAGTAATATTGAAGGGATGCGTAGTAATGAAGGATAGTGAAAAAACTGAAACCATGAGAAAAAATGTGAAGGCCCCCCCTCGAAGCCGGGGATTGAGGATACCATCCTATATCCGGCGCTTGCTTTATCTCGCTTTATTGGGTATCTTTACAGGGATCGAATTGCTGCATACGAATAAGGTACGGCGGACCTTTCTGTTTTATACGATGAGAGCGGGAACCCCAGTGGTTGAGGACCGGATGCTTTTCCGAGCCCCTGATGAAACGGAAGAGATGGCCCTCAGCCGGTATGTGGAAGAGGTTCTCCTGGGGCCGGTTACCCCGGATGCCGCGCCCCTGTTTCCCCGGGAGACCCGGCTTCGATCGTTATTATACCGGGATGGGGTGGTATATGTGGATCTGGGGGAAAGCGCGGCCTTGCCGGCCCGGGAAGACCAGGGGAATGTCTTGCAGCGCCTCGATACCCTTGGGCAGGGGATCCGGCGGAATTTTTCTTTTGTCCAGGATGTCAGATTTTTTATACAGGGTCATGAGGTACCGGTCATGGAAACTACTGATGGCTGGGGATAGAGGGGCCTAGTAAAGAAAATAGAAAGAAAATTTTTTAAGAAGAATTTGAGATAAAAGCCGTTGACAAATAAATTATATTTTGTATACTTGTTAATAACTAGTATGTTAAAATTACAGACAATTGAAAGGAGCTGTGAATGAAACGTATCTTCATTCTTGTCGTCGTCGCGTTGTTGGCAATGGGATCGGTGTTTGCTGAAGAGTCGGTACTTATCGACTTCTCGAAATTAACGGCTGACATTATGCCCGACCAAAATGACGTGCCCCAGGAAAACCGTGCGACCTTAATGGATTTCACCAATGAGGCCACCAGCAACTTCACCGCTAGACAAAAAGTAGCGATGAAGTCTTCTTTAGCCATAACCAATTGGGATGTGGTGTTTTCGTCCTCTTCACGAAATATCAACACGAAGCATCTCAGTTATACTAAAGAAGCCCCCTCTAAAGAGTGGGAAAAGGTGATGGGTGTTCGTATCCACTTCCCGGTGGAGGCATTTAATTCGTGGGCCATTGTGAAGCCGCCCTTTGATATTCCTGCGTTTGAACCGCCTTCGACGGTTGATGATGATGGAAATATCGAGCCTAATGAAGGGGAATCAGGGGTTACAGGACCCAGCCGTTTTGAAGGTGAGGCTGACGAGGAAGGCAAACCTTCCGGCGGTTTAGGGGTGGTAAAGAATGTAGGAACCCTTAAATCCGTGGCGGTTAATGCCTATGGACTCAATTTCCCCCATTCCCTTTCGGTGATCCTGGTGGATGACAAGGGAAAGGAAAAGATCGTCTTTATGGGTTATCTCAACTTTGAAGGTTGGGGAGAACTCCGGTGGGACAATCCTGCGTATGTCCAGAATGTGCGTAACCGGGAACTGCGCTTATATCCTATCTATCCTGAGTCAACGCCTTTTGTGAAGTTTGGCGGCTTCCTCATTCAGCGGAGTGCCTCCAGCCCCGGCGGAGACTTCATTGGGTACTTTAAGGATGTCAAACTTATCTACGATAAGGCGGTCCTTGATACTGAACGGGATATTGAGGATGAATCCCTCTGGAATATCATCCAGGATCGGGAAACCGCTCGGAAGACCTCTGAATTGCAGCGGCTTGGTCAGAAAGAGGTTCAGCGCCTCTTGGATATTCAGCGGCAGGCTACCGAGACTACCTTTACTCCCACCGCGGGCGCTGGTGGCGAAGGTGGTGATGACGAAGGCGGCGGTGAAGAAGAATAATAATCGCGACACGGTGCTTATCCACGTAGTAGCATGAGCACCATGAATAAGGGGCTGTCTGAAAGATCTTCAGGATTTTTTAGACAGCCCTTTTATATTGCTTGCATGGGGAAAACTGAGCCGCAGGATGTATAATTGAAACTTCCCAATCAGAATATGTTCCGAAGAATATACGAAGCCTATGCACAGGCACGAATTTTGATTACCCGGGATATTGAAATCGTCCTTGAGGAAACCCTCAAATTGCTTCCATCCCGTCCGCGAGTCAAAGGCCGGGTAAAAGCGTTTGAGAGTTATTATAAGAAATATATCCGGATTCTGCAAAAAGATCCGCCTGGTTCCCAAGCGCCCTGTATTACCGATATAATCGGCGTCAGGATTGTGTGTCCTTTCTTTGAAGACCTTGCAGCGGTTGAACAGTCCTTACATGCCCATTTTGACGTTATTGAGATGGAACGGAAGGGATCTAATTACTCGTTCAAGGAATTCGGCTATGAATCAATTCACTTCTTGATAAAAATTCCTGAAGTCTTTATCAAACAGCGGGGAGACTGCGGCCTGGAAGTAGCGGAGATTCAAATTCGTACGATTCTTCAAGATGCGTGGGCTGAAGTGGAACATGAATTGGTGTATAAGGCTGCCTTTACCCCCTTCGATGAACCTATAAAACGTAAATTAGCGGCCCTTAATGCCAGTCTTTCCTTGGCAGATACGATTTTTCAGGAATTCAGGACCTATCAGCGGCGGCTCAACGGGGAATTGGAAAAACGGCGAGATTCCTTCTTTAAACAAATTGAAGCATCTATTGATACCCGTCTCTTTGCCGCGGAAAAACTTAAGAAGCCCCGCTGGAACCGTCGAGCGGAAACCCTTCAGGATGTACCCGCCCTGGATACGGTACCCAACGATGCACCGGAAAGCAATTCAATTGATGAACTCCTGCTTACTGCCCTGCATGCACATAATGAAAATCACTTTATGGAAGCCATTGCCTTATATACCCAGATTCTCGCCATGGGGCCGCCAAATACCATCGCATCCCTTATTTATAAACATCGCGGCATGGCCAATTTTGCCCGATCCCAGTATGAGGATGCTATTCTCGATTTTACCCGTTCTTTGGAACTGGACCCAGAATCCTATAAGGCCGCCTACTTTCGGGGTATCGTCAAGACGGTTTTGCAACAGTACCCTCCGGCCATTGATGATTTTACCCTATCCCTGAGGATCAACCCCTATCAGGCTTTTTGCCGCTATCGCCGCGGGCAGGCATATTATCACCTTGAAGACCTTCCTCAAGCCCTGGCGGATTGTGAGGCAGCCCTGGCTTTGGAACCTGATTCCGAGCCCATACGGCGATTCAAAGACCTCCTCCTGCATAAACTAAAAATGTAGTACCTGAGCAGGTTCGATTTCACCCTATCGCTCAGACAAGCGATGTACCGGACAAGCTGGCGGGAATATCAAAGAGTACTTTGAGGGGATGGAGAGTGGGGAGCTAGGGGAACCTACCGGAAGATATATGGCAGGGGAAGGAAGAAAAGGGCCCTGGGCGAGTTGAGCGGCGGGAAATCAGGACGGTAACGGGGCTTGAGTGGTTTGAGGGCAGGGAAGGGTGGCAAGATTTGAAGGCGATAGAGCACTATCGGACATTCAGGACGTAAAAAGGCAAAGAAACGGTGCAAACGGACCAGTAGTACCTCTCAAGGGGTGATTTTTCCGCGGATGAATTCCTGAACTACATACGCGGGCATTGGTCGATAGAAAATCAGCTGCATTGGATGCAGGACAAGAGTCTTTCGAGAGGACGAATGCCGGGTGAGGACGGGAAATGCGGCCCTGGATTCGGATTTCCTGTATCAGGCTTTGTTTTCAGAGTAAACGCCGATGCCCTGAGGCCTCCCCAGGGCGAGCCAATTAAACGGTGAGTAAGGCGAAGAAGGAAAAAATAAAGCTCGGCAAAAACGTCGTGAAACGTTGTGTTACGTCGTGGTTAATTTCTTTTTCGAAGATAGGGAAGAGAAGAAAAAAACCACGACGTTGCACGAAGTAACACGACGTAGGAGGAAAAGAATATAAGCCGCATTCCCAGATCAAAATACTTGCCATGTACCCCCGCGATGGGCATAATGGGTTTACATGAACAAGCTGATTTTTGTTTCCGGCGGGGTCTGCTCCAGTCTGGGTAAGGGGGTCGCGGCTTCTTCCCTGGGCGCTTTGCTGGAGGGCCGAGGACTTAATGTCCGTATGGTCAAGTGCGATCCCTATATCAACGTGGATGCGGGTACCATGAGCCCCTATCAGCACGGGGAGGTGTATGTTACCGATGACGGCGCGGAAACCGATCTGGACCTGGGAAACTACGCCCGGTTTACCTCCGGAGCCTTATCCCGGACCAATTCCATCACCACGGGGCAGGTCTACGAAGCGGTGATCCGCAAAGAGCGAGAAGGCCGCTACCTGGGCCGGTGCGTACAGGTGATTCCGCACATTACCGATGAGATCAAGCACCGGATCCGTTCTGCGGCTCAGGAGGATCCAGATACGGATGTGGTCATCGTGGAAATAGGCGGTACGGTGGGAGACATCGAGTCCGTGCCGTTCTTGGAAGCCGCCCGGCAGCTCATCCATGAAGCGGGGAAGATCAACGCCCTTTCGGTCCATCTCACCCTGATCCCCGAAGTCGCGGGGGGAGAACTCAAGACCAAGCCCACCCAACATTCGGTCAAGGCCATGCAGGAGCAGGGGATCCAGCCGGACATCCTCATCTGCCGCGCCCCGGTCATGCTCGATGAAGGGAACCGTAGGAAGATCGCCCTTTTCACCAATGTGGACCCCGAGGCGGTCTTCACTTCATACAATATAGAGACCACCATCTATGCAATTCCCTTGATCTTCTTCGAACAGAAGCTGGATCAGGTGGTATTAAAGAAAATGGGGGTAGAGAGCCGGCACGCCAATCTGGAGCCGTGGTATACGATGATGGAAAAGTTCCGGACCCGCCGGGGCAACGTGCGGATCGGCATTGTGGGGAAGTACATGGAACTCCATGACGCCTATCAATCGGTGTACGAGGCCCTGTTTCACGGAGGACTTGAGACCGGGGTAGCGGTGGAACTGGTCAAGATCGATTCAGGCAAGCTGGAAGAACCGGACGGGTTCGAACGCATCTTAGGCCCGGAGGCTCCGGAAGGGAGCATCGACGGTGTTCTGGTTCCCGGAGGCTTCGGCCAGCGGGGTACTACCGGCATGGTCAAGGCTGCATCTTGGGCGCGGACCCATAGGGTACCCTATTTGGGGATATGCCTGGGTATGCAGATCATGGTCATTGACTGGGGCCGGAATGTGCTTGGCTGGGAAGACGCGGATTCCACGGAATTCAACCCCCAGACCAAGCATCCGGTGATAAGCCTGTTGGACGAACAGGTGGATGTGAAAAACTACGGCGGTACCATGCGGCTGGGGAAGAGTCCATCCCTGGTAGAACCCGGGACCCGGCTTTTTGCCTGCTATCAGCAAGAGACCATCTGTGAGCGGCACCGGCACCGGTATGAATTTGCCAATACCTACCGCACCGCCATGACCGAATCAGGCCTGCGTATCAGCGCCTACACCCTGGATAGGGGCCTCGTAGAGGCGGTGGAATGGCCGGATCATCCCTGGGGCGTGGGGGTGCAGTTCCATCCTGAATTTAAGTCGAAACCCACTGCGGCAAGCGCCCTCTTTCGGGACTTCATCACCGCAGTTCGAGATAGGAAATACCCCAAAGGAGAAGGGAATAATGACGAATAGGAATAATCGGACAGGAAGGCGCCGCATCATGATCCTTATGGTGGGTATACTGGCGGGGGCCTGTTCCTTTGACTATGGAGAGGCCGAATCGGATCAGGGGGACCTCCCCGACCTGGTGATGCAGGAGGTGGAGTACGTCCGGGTGAGAGACGGGGATCCACTGGTACGGTTTACCGCGGAATCCGCAGCGCGTTACGAAAAACGTCAGACCATGGAAATCACCAACTTTTCTTTTGAGCAGTTTGATCATGGAGCGGATATAAACGCCCAGGGCGGGGCGGGAACCGCCTCGGTGGAACTGGATTCGGGCAACATACGCCTCCGGGACGAGGTTCGGCTGGAGGTGGATTCCGAAGATATTATCATCGAAACCCGCAGCCTGGATTGGCAGGATCAGGAGCGACTCCTCTCAGGCGGAGCAAGCGAGCGGGTGGATATGCGGCGTTCCGATGGGACGAATTTTACCGGACGCGGTTTTTCCGCGAATATCAGGAATAGAACCTGGGGCTTTTCTGCGGGCATTAACGGGACCTATATCTGGGAAGATGAAGATGAAAATAAAGATAAAGATGAAGATGAAGATGAAGATGAAGATACGGAGGAAGAGCCGTGAGTAGGGTTGCGGCGCGCTATTGGGTGGGTATCTTCCTCAGTATCCGCCTTGTCGCGCTCCATGGGGATACCTTCACCTTCAAGGCGGATCGCATGAGCGGGAGCCGGGCTTCGGGAAAGGAAAGCACCGTGCTTACCGGAAACGCGGAAGTGCGTTCTGATAATCTGCTCCTCAAGGCCCGGCGGATTGAGATTCAAGGGGATAACAATCAGTTCATTGATTGTACCGGCGATGTCTGGGGCAATGAGGAAGCCAAGGACATCCTCTTCCAAACCGACCGTCTGCGCTATGACCGGAAGCTCAAGATAGCCCGGCTGGAAGGCAACTCTACCTTGGAGGATAAAAAGAACGACATCGTGGCCAAGGGCCGCTTCATCGAATACGATGATCAGGCGGAAGTTACGGTATTCCAGGTATCGGTCCGGCTCTTCAAAGATACCATGGTATGCCGTTCCGAATATGCCGTATACCGGCGCCCGGAAAAGCTCCTGGATCTCTCTGGGTTTCCGGTAGTCTTCAAAAAGAACGATGAATTCAGGGCCGACCGGATCCGGGTGGACCTGGATACCGATGATGTTACCATGGAAGGGGCTGTTTCCGGCTCCATAAAGGACTAGCCGCGGTGGATGAGGATACCCAGAGTCTGGACCAGATTGATGCCGCCGAGGAGGTCCTCCAGCAGGACCTGCATGTGCTGGGGGTTTCAGACCTGCATAAGCGTTTTGGGCGTAAGGAAGTGGTCAAGGGGGTCAATTTCTTCATGCACAACGGTACGGTGGCGGGCCTGCTTGGTCCCAACGGCGCGGGTAAAACGACCATCTTCTATATGATCGTGGGCTTTTACCGGCCTTCCGCAGGGAAAGTTACCATGGACCAGGTGGACATCACCGTTAAACCCATGTATCAGCGCGCTCGGCAGGGCATCGCCTATCTTCCCCAGGAAGCGTCGATCTTCCGTAAGCTCACGGTAGAACAGAATATCTGGGCCATTCTGGAGAGCCGGCGGGACCTCCGCAAACCGGAAAAAAAGCAGCGCCTTGCCTCCTTACTCGAGGAATTCGGCATTGGCCGGATCCGCAGCCAATATGGGTTTACCCTCTCAGGGGGTGAACGCCGGCGTACCGAGATCGCCCGCGCCCTGGCCACGGAGCCGAAATTCCTCCTCTTGGACGAGCCTTTCGCGGGCATAGACCCTATCGCGGTGTATGAAATCAAGCAGATAATCCGACAACTTGCGGAAAAAGGTATCGGCATCCTCATCACGGA
This sequence comes from Treponema sp., assembly GCA_031274565.1. Taxonomy (GTDB): domain Bacteria; phylum Spirochaetota; class Spirochaetia; order Treponematales; family Breznakiellaceae; genus JAIRLU01. The sequence goes on along the minus strand of JAISPY010000005.1, from coordinate 1,064 downwards.
CCATAATGTCAGGGATACCCTGGAAATCACCACCGAAGCGTTTATCATAAACACCGGTACCATCGTAGCCCGCGGGGATCGGGACAGTATCCTGGCCAATGAAATGGTCCGGGAAGTCTATCTCGGCTCAGAATTCAAAATGTAGTTTTTTCTCGTTATGCGAAATCCCTCGGGAACCACCTGTTTCCCCATACCGAAACAGGGCTTCACCATCCGGGAAGATTTGGTATACCGGAATAAGCAGCTCATCTAAGGACCGGCACAGGATAAACGCAGAGCGCCATTTCGGGGGCGCGGGGGCTTTACCCTGTCTTTGGTAATATTCGAGGTTTGCCCCCAGAAATGACCCGATAGGGCATCTTCCGAAACCAGGGTAAACCATAACCGTTCCGCTTGAATCTATTCGTTTTTTGCAATATACCCCTGTCAATAAGCAGGGAAAAGTTCACCCTCCGCCCAAAGAAAGCTGGGCGGGGGACTTTCCATCGGCCATATAAAAACTGAATAACAGACTTTTCAGGGCCTGTTTTGTCCGACCGTTGCTATACTCAAACGGGGCATTGCGGTCCGGATTATCCCCGCCCTCGCGGATACATTTTTTATTTGATTGCAGGGTGTATCCCCAGGTATGCAGTTGTATTACCACTGTTTGATGGCTAACGGTTATCCTCTCTTTTCTCAATGATTCGGTTAGCTGCCTGAACATTGGTACGGTACAGGTTGAATTGATAGAAATCCCACCCGAAACGGCCGCAAAACTCAGCAATCGAAGGGATAGCAATATTGGCCTGGCCGTTTATGTTTTCCGGTACGATGATCCACACTGTCCTGTTCTTAAAACGATCTGGATTAGATAAATCATCCATATCCATACGGGTATTGTTAAACATTTCCCAATAGATAGTATCACCAAAAGTTCCTTCGTATGGTTTACACACATAAATACGTTTCGGGAAAAAATATGCCGTAATTCCAATTAGGTGATAATAATCCATAGTATCATTCGGTGGAAATATGAACATATCGTCCTGCCTTATGGCTTCTGAAAGATAGGTGTAAAATTG
>JAISPY010000260.1 GCA_031274565.1 Treponema sp. | reverse complement strand
AGAACCAGCATCCCTAATCCCGCGCCGCTATACAGTAAGGCCGCCATATATATCGGGGGCATCGCCACGAGTAAGCGTTTCGATACAGGTATACTGATGCCATAACAGAGGGCCGCTCCCAGAGCATACAGGATGGGAACCCAGGCGCCTCCCATAAGATCACTCCTTACTGATTATAAGAACCCCTACAAAGGGGTATATCCCAGGAATATACCTCCCCCCCGAAGGAAACAGCCTTATTGCAGGCGCAGTACCGCAGGATCATAATCCTCAGGAGGCACATACCCTAAAAGGAGCATGCAGGTAGCTGCAATGGAACTGATCCCCAGGCCCTCCCGTAAGGCCCCTTCCTGCGGCTCCCGGAGGTATTCTCCCTGATAGGCAGGGTCGTAGATGATACAGGGCACGGGATTGAGACTATGGCTCGTCTTGGCCTTGGGGCTGCCGTCGGCCTTGTACACCACTGCCCCGGTCTTTTTCTCATGCTCAAACATATCATCCGAGTTACCGTGGTCCGCAGTGATCACCAGGATTGCCCCGGTTTCCTTCGCGGCCTTGGCAAGCCGCCCAAGCTGGAGGTCCATAGCTTCCATGGCGCACACCACCGCCTGGTATACCCCGGTATGGCCTACCATATCCCCATTGGGATAGTTGAGCCTGATGAAATCGTACTGCCCAGAACCCATGGCGTTTACCACCTCATCGGTGATCTCCGCGCATTTCATCCAGGGACGCTGCTCAAAAGGCACCACATCGCTTTTGATCTCCCGGTAGGTCTCCAGGGCCGCGTCGAATTTCCCGGTCCGGTTGCCGTTGAAGAAATAGGTAACATGGCCGTATTTCTGGGTTTCGGATATCGCCAAGGTCCGCACCCCTGCGGCGGCCAGGTATGCTCCCATGGTCCGGTCAATGGAAGGGGGACTCACCAAGTAGCGTTTGGGTACATGGGTATCCCCGTCGTATTCCATCATCCCCGCATAACAGACCTTGGGCCGGCGGCCCCGGTCAAAGCGGCTAAAGGCGTCTTCCTCAAAGGCCGCGGTGATTTCCAAGGCCCGGTCTCCCCGGAAATTGAAGTACACCACCGAATCCCCGTCTTGAATGGTCCCGATGGGCGCCCCCTGCTCGGCAACGGTAAACTCCTTGAGATCCTGGTCGATGATGCCGGGAATTTCCTGGCGATAGGTCTCCACCGCTTCCCGGGCCGAGTTGAACTGCCGGGCTTCCCCATGTACATGGGTCTTCCAGCCCCGTTCAACCATGGACCAGTCCGCGCCGTAGCGGTCCATGGTGATCCACATCCTGCCGCCCCCTGAGGCGATCCGGGCGTCAAAGCCGGTGACCCGCTCCCCCTGCAAAAACGCCTCAAAGGAGTCCAGGTATTCCAGAGCGCTGGTCTCCCCCACATCCCGGCCGTCAAAAAGCGTATGGATCCGTACTTTTTTGATCCCCTCCTGTTTCGCCTGTTTGATCATGGCCTTGAGGTGATCCAGATGACTGTGTACATTCCCGTCGGAGAATAGGCCGATGAAATGGAAGACCCCTCCTGAGGTGTGCAGATTGGCCACCAGGTCTTTCCATGCCTGCCCCTGAAACAGCGCCCCGGTCTCGATGGATTGGGAGACCAATGCCGCTCCCTGGTTAAAGACCCGGCCACAACCCATGGCATTATGCCCGACCTCGCTGTTACCCATATCATCGTCCGAGGGAAGGCCCACCGCTTTTCCGTGGGCCTTTAACTGGGTATGCGGACTCGCAGATCGAATCGCGGTGAGCTGATACATCTTGGAATCAGCCACCGCATCTCCTTCCTTATATATGCCGTACCCAACCCCATCCATGATGACCAGTACGACCGGGCCGGGGCGGCCTTTCCATGCGGGATTTTTGGTAAGTGTAAGCGTTTCCAACTGAATACTCCTTATAGTGCTCGCTGCTTTTTTTAGTATAGACGAAACCGCTGCATGATCATAGGCGCTCAACCCGCCACGCGGCAAAGGAGCGGCGGGGCAGCTACGCTCAAGCACCGGACGCCGAAGGGCGTTCACCGGGCGCTGAAGATGAGCGTTCCTTCCTGACCCTCTGGATCGATAGTATACAGTTCCAGCCCGCCTGGGGAGCAATTCCAGCGGTATACCTTTTCAAGCAAGGCAAAGTACTCCCCTTCCCGCAGTCCCGGGGGTTCGGTGAAGCTCAGCATCAGGGTAGCTGCTTGGGGCTTAATGGTAATCCCCTGGCCTTCTTCCACAGTATAAGCCGCGAAATACCGATTCGGCGCGGCTTTACCGTAGAGCCGCTGGTCGTCAAAGTACAGGGTATAGGCATCCTCCATGCCTTCGGCTTCCAGGGCACGCCGGTTAAAGCCCTGCCCGGAAATGGTGCTGAGGTTCATCAACTGCCATTCCTTGCCGGCGACGTCCTTGAAAAAACTAGGTTCCCTATGCCCCGAAGCCATAACCGGGCTTACAACGGCTATTCCACTCAACATGAGTACGGTAATAGTAAAGGAAGTACAAGAGGTAAAGAATCGATCCATACTGGTTCTCCGCGATAGTGATGGGCGCCTAGCAATAGACATCCCTCATAGTATAAGGATACTATAAAATACGAGGGTTTTCATAGGAACGGGAGGAACCATGTTTTCTGATATGATCAAGGGTTGTATAGAAACCCATTACCCCAAGGCAGTGGCAATTCGACATCACCTGCACCAATACCCGGAACTTTCTGAACAAGAGGTGAAAACCGCTGCGTTGGTGGCAGATACCCTCCAGGAGCAGGGGATTGAAACCCAGAGGGGTATTGCGGGGAACGGGGCGCTCGGAATCATCCGAGGGGAAAAACCCGGCAAAACCGTGCTCCTGCGGGCGGATATGGACGCCCTGAAGGTGCAGGAAGCTGCGGAGCTGCCTTACCGATCAACCTATCCGGGGATCATGCACGCCTGCGGACACGACGGTCACACCGCCGGGCTGTTACTGGCAGCCATGGTGCTTACCGAATTAAAAGCCCATGTTCCCGGAACCGTGAAACTGATGTTCCAGCCTGCGGAAGAAACCGTGGGCGGCGCAGAACGGATGATCCAGGCGGGTATTTTGGAAAACCCCCGGGTGGACGCGGCCTTCGGCTGTCATCTGTGGGGACCGGTACCGGAAGGGTTGGTATGCGTGAAAGCAGGACCGGTTATGGCTTCCCCGGACGAATTCCGTATCACCCTCAAAGGCCCGGGAGGACACGGCGCGATGCCCCAGATCACCGTGGATCCCGTGGTGACCGCGGCCCAGGTTATCCTGCAGATGCAAACCATCGTGAGCCGCCGGCTCAATCCTCTTGATCCGGCGGTGGTGTCGGTCTGTATGATCCACGGGGGGGAAACCTATAATGTGATTCCCGGAGAAGTACGCCTGGGCGGGACCATTAGAACCTTGCGGGAGGAACTGCGGGAAGGTATCCCCCGGGAAATCGAAAGGATCCTTAAAGGCGTTACCTTATCCGCCGGGGGTTCGTATACCTTGGAAGTGTTCAAGGGGTTTCCGCCTCTTATCAATGATCCCGCGGCCACCGCGCTGGCGCGGAAGGCCGCGGAAAAGATAGTAGGACCGGAAAAGGTTAGGGAAGCCGAGACGAACATGGGCGGAGAAGATTTTGCCTATCTTGCCCAACAGGTACCAGCGTCGTTTTTCTTTGTGGGTATCGGCAAAGCGAATGCGCCGGTTATCCACCACAGCCCCTTCTTTACCTGGGATGATTCGGCGCTTAAAATAAGCGCTGGATGTTTGTGCCAGATCGCCCTAGACTTTTTGCACGGCTCCTGCTGAGGGCGTTCCGCCGGAATTTTTCTCACGGCTTAGCGGCCTGCTTTGAAGATGCTGCCGGAAGATGCGCGGTGGCTTAGGATCTCCCGCAATAGGGGCTTTTGTTCCTGGCGCATCACCCGTTTCATATCCTTCCTCATTCAGAAAAAGAAAATTTGATCCTGCCTCGAAAACTCCGCGACAGGGTGAGCCGGTCGGTATATTCCAGGTCTCCCCCTACGGGAAGCCCTGAGGCAAGGCGGGTAACGTCAACCCTATATTCTTTGAGGAGATGCTGGACATACAGGGCGGTGGTATCCCCTTCCACGGTAGGATTCAAGGCAAGGATGACCTCCTGGATATGTTCCTCCCGGACCCGATTTAAAAGCTGCGGGATGGCCAGGTCTCCGGGGTTGACCCCTTCCAAGGGGGCGATAAGCCCCCCCAGCACATGGAAGCGGCCTTGAAATACCTGGGATTCTTCTATAATTGGTACATCCTGGGCGCGTTCAACCACACAGATAATGGCATCCCGGCTCGTATCGCTGCACCGCGGACAGGGATCCTCTTCGGTAAAACTACCGCAGATCCTGCAGCGGGTAATCGCTTTATGCAGACCGGCAATCGCTTCCGCCAACCCTTGAGCATACGCAGGATCCCCCCTGAGCAGGTGATAGACCATACGGCGGGCGCTCTTTTTCCCGATTCCCGGCAGTTTGGTGAGGAGGACCACCAGCCGGTCAATAGGGTTCATGCCATTCCGCCCGTACTGGGAAAACCAGGGGGCATACCCGGTATACCCCCTGCCAGCGCGCCCATTTCCCGATTAATCGCTTCGCGCACCTTTTCCATAGCATTGGTAAAGGCCGCGACGCTGAGGTCCTGGAGCATCTCCACATCGTGAGGATTCACCACTTCTGGGGCGATCCGTATGCCGAGCATTTCAATGCGTCCGTTCAGGTCTATCTCCACCATACCGCCTCCGGCAGAACCGGTTACCGTAATCGTTCCAAGTTTTTCCTGAAACACACCCATTTGTTCTTGAATCTTCTGGGCGTTCTTGAGGATATCAAAGGGATTAATATTCATCATCATACTCCGATTGGGATTTCTTGCTTTTTACAATAGTACCCCGAAACAAGTGGAGAACCCGTTCCACCTGCGGGGCTATCTGAGGTGCAGGTGCGGCTCCATCGTGCTGCATTGCACTGGGTACGCAATCCTTTACGATAGTACCGGATATCCGAGAGGCCTGTTTTTCGGTCTCCGGCACAGAAGCCCCTGATTCTTTGGCGGCCATGAAGCGGCTGAAATTTTCCGAGAGCGAACCGGGTTTACCAGGAGCAAAGGGCGGGGTTTGTTCCCGGACTTGGGCAGCCTGAGGGGACGGTAGGGGGGAATCATACCGGGGCGGCGGTGGTTCGGCAGTGATCCCTGCGCCTTCAACAGGCCCCGGAGCACCCAGCGCTGCCTGGACACCGGCAATGGCGGCCCTGAGTTCCTGCGGAGCAATCCACTGGCCCAGCCAGCAGAGTTTTGAAACCGCGGCTTCAAGCTCAAATCGAGGAGCAATTGAATACCGGATATCCCGGTATAGGCTGAGGAGCAGGTCCAGGGCATGCTCAAGCTGCTGCTCATGGAGGCGCTCCAAGACCTGGGCGGAGAAGCGGTCCGGACTGTACTGCAAGAGGGACTCCCGGGTAATACCGGCCTTGATGAACAGGAGGCTGCGATAATACTCAGCCAAGTCAATGATGAATTGCTCCACCGCCACCCCGGCGTTGAGCATATCGTCAATCAGGGTAAAGACTTTCAGCCGATCATGGTCCGCACAGGCCTCAGCCAGGGCATTGAGATTATCCAAACCCACCAGCCCCAGCTTTTCCCGAATGAGGGCGGATCGGATATGACCGTCAGAAAAAGAGGCTACTTGATCAAAGAGGGTATAGGCGTCCCGGAGACTGCCTGTGGATTCTTTGGCGATCCAGAACAGAGCCTCCTCCTCCGCCTGGATCCCCAGATCCGTACAGGTGGCTTTCAGTATCCCCGCGATCATCTCCAGAGGGATGAGCCTAAAGGCGAACTGCTGACAGCGGCTTTTGATGGTGGCCGGCACCTTATGCAGTTCGGTGGTGGCGAAGATAAACACGATATACGGAGGGGGTTCTTCGATGGTTTTAAGGAGAGCATTGAAGGCGTTGTTGGAAAGCATGTGGACCTCATCAATGATATAGACCTTATAGCGCCCTGCATTAGGCGGGAACAAGACCTCATCCTTGATCTGCCGCACGTCATTGACCCCGGTATTGGACGCCCCGTCGATCTCGATGATATCCAGGCTTGCCCCTCGGCTGATTTCTTTACAGATGGGGCAGACCCCACAGGGAACCGCCGTAGGCCCCTGTTCACAGTTGAGGGAGCGGGCGAGGATCCGGGCAGCGCTGGTCTTGCCACAGCCCCGGGGACCAGAGAACAGGTAGGCATGGGCGATATGCCCCTGTTCCAGGGAATTTTTCAAGGTGGCCACGACAAAATCCTGCCCAGCCAGTTCATCAAAGGTTTTAGGACGCCGCCTGGTAGCGGTTACTTCATAGGCCATATTTTTAGTATACCGTGAATCAACGACAAAAAAAACCCTGCAGCTAGGGTTGACCACGGCGCAACCGACCTCCGCTTACCGTTGCTTCCTTCCGGACCTGGCGGGGTTGGGCGGCGCCTGTTCGCATGGTTCCTAACTACAGGGTATCACAACCATACAACAGAGATTTAGGATTGTCAAGTAGCGCATTGCCTCTTGTGATTAACAAGTGATAATTTCACCCCTAAGATTATCAAAGGAAAATTTCACCCCCTTGGTAGAATAGGAGGCATGAAGTACACAATGAGCAAAAAAGAACGGGCAAAGCTCGCCTTAATTCAGGGAGCGATTGAAGGCGTATACACCGTCAGCGAGGCGGCGAAGCGGCTGAACTTAAGCGAGCGGCGTATAAAGCAACTGAAACAGCACGTGAGGGAACACGGCGCGGGGGCAGTCATACACGGCAATTCCGGAAGGCATCCGGC
>JAISPY010000154.1 GCA_031274565.1 Treponema sp. | reverse complement strand
AATTGGGTTTAATAATAATTGGTTTGTCATTATTGTCAACCATTGGGCCGACAATGGGTTCATTTGATGGATACATTTTTACAAAAGTACCGTATAAGTATCAAATTTTAGGGTATCCTTAAGCAATAATTTATGTGTTATTATTTATTGTAATAATAAAAGTTTCAATAAAATATGAGAATAAAAAAATAATCACAATATTATCAATAATAATAATATTTTTTATGATTCTAATGTGAATAATGGGATTTATGGCTGCAAAAGGCTACATAGAAGTGTAAAAAATAAAAGCAAAAATTACTGCGCCTAACAGGTCTGTACATGCGCACCGCCGAAACGGTGCGGGCTCCGAAAAACCCCAGTCGGGCTGCACCCTTTGTGTGGTTTTTCTCCACCACATTTTGGCCCGCCGCAAACCTACGGTTTGCTTTATAGGCGGGCCAAAACGTCATATACCGCCGGAACACTAGGGGCAAGGGCGATAGGCGGTATGGTTTACGGGGAGAGAAGGGGCATGGAAGAAAAACCCTACGGGCAGGTACCGTTATAACATGCATGCGTTCCGTTCCGGTTAATATTCCTATTTCCTTATAGTATAAAGAAATAGGGATTTTCCAAGGTTCTTCTCAACAAGTCATATTCCGGAGGAATGAAGGCTAAGTCTTTATATTATGAGGAATTATTCATCATACTTTCTGGATCACCACCCAAAGGTTTTTAAGCAGCCGGAATAGCGCTGAGATCCCTGCAAAAACCGTTTGACTTTTTTCATAGACCTGGACGTTTCTATGGGTTCATGCAGCTTGCGGCGCTCCTAAAACCCGCAGGGGCACCCTTGCAATCCCGGAAATTATGATAAACTATTAGATATGGAAGCACAAACATATACGATCACATTCAAGGTTGAAGGGGGCAAGGACCTGCTTGTTCCCGTCTTACCTGGGGAGTCTATTCTTGAGGGAGCGAAAAAGGCGAACCTGGCCATTGACGCGCCCTGCTCAGGGAACGGCACCTGCGGGAAATGCAGGGTAAAATTGCTTGAGGGGGACGTGGAAAGCAAGGAAACCCGGCATATTGCCCCTGAGGAGTACAGCGCTGGGTACCGGCTTGCCTGTTCAAGCGGGGTCCGCTCGAACCTCACGGTTTTTGTCCCTGCCAGCGCCCTGGCCTATCAAACCCACATGAAGGTAACCGATCTGAGTACCAGTCGGGAGCAGGGTATCTTCGCGGCCCTGCAAGAGGAACTGCGGGACATGGGCCTCTCAGCAGATCACGGGTTGGAACTGGTGACGGTTCAGCTCCCGAAACCCGCCTTGGACGATGCTATGGCGGACCAGGAACGGCTGCTCTGGGCTCTTGCGGAACCGCTCCAGAGTGACCCTGAATCGATCCGCATGAGCCTCTATGCCTTACGGTCGCTGCCCCAGCTCCTGCGGGGGTCGGATTTTTCCTGTAGGTGCGTGGTCCGGCGGGAACCGGATCAGCGCTACACCGTGCTGGATATCTACCCTGGGAGGGACAGCGAAACTCCGGTTCTCCCAGGGCTTGCCATTGATATCGGCACTACCTCGGTATCCATCCTGCTGGTCAATCTGCAGACCGGAGAACCTCTGGCGGTGGGGTCTGCGGGAAACGGCCAGATCCGCTACGGCGCGGATGTGATAAGCCGTATCATCGAGAGTACCCGTCCTGGGGGGCTTGCGCGATTGCATAAAGCGGTAACCGAGGACTGTATCGTGCCCCTGATCAAACAGATCGCTCAGACAGCGGGACTTCCGCCAGAACGGATTTACCGGGTGGTGGTGGCGGGCAATACCACCATGACCCACCTGTTTTTGGCGGTCTCACCGGAGCATCTGCGGCTGGAGCCGTATGTACCGGCTTTTTTCGCGAATGGGACCTTGCGGGGCGCGGAGCTGGGCATCGGGGTGCATCCAGACGCGGAAGTCGAGATAGCCCCCAGTATCGGCAGTTATGTGGGCGGGGATATTACCGCCGGGGCCTTCTCTTCTATGATCTTCAAGAAAGAATCCCTCTCCTTACTCATCGACCTGGGAACCAACGGGGAACTGGTCTTTGGAAACGGGGAATTCCTCATGTCCTGCGCCTGCTCCGCCGGCCCCGCCTTTGAAGGAGGGGACATCAGCTGCGGTATGCGGGCCACTGACGGGGCTATTGAAGCCTGCAGCATTGACCGGGACACCATGGAGCCGGTCTTCACGATCATAGGACCTTCCGGGCAAAAGCCTGTGGGACTCTGCGGTTCCGGACTTATTGATACGATTGGGGAGTTGTTCCGCTGCGGCATCATTAACGCCAAAGGCCGCATCGTCCGGGAAGGGAAACGAACCCCCCGGGACGAATGGGGTATCGGCAGCTATATCCTGGCCTTTGCGGACCAGAGCGAAAGCGGCCGGGATATTGCCTTGACTGAAACGGACATTGACAACTTCATCCGCGCCAAGGGGGCGATCTTCTCCGCCATCAGGACCATGCTTACCATAGTGGACTTTCCGGTGGACGCGATTGAGCAGGTCTATGTCTCCGGGGGTATTGGCAGTGGGATCAATGTGGAACAAGCCATCCGAATCGGCATGTTCCCGAATCTTTCCCTGGAACAGTACCATTATATCGGAAACAGTTCCCTTTCCGGGGCCTATGGGATGCTTTGCTCCCGAAAAGCCGCTGGAAAGGTCGCGGAGATAGCCCGGGGAATGACGTACCTAGAGCTTTCCTCCCATCCTTCCTATATGGATGAATTCGTCGCCGCCTGTTTCATCCCCCACACGGACAGCGATCTGTTTAGCCCCCAGGAATGATGCCCATGGATACCCGTTCCTGTAGCAAAACCGCTTCCCGGGCCCTGCCGGATAAACATCAGAAAGAGGATGTGCCCTTTTTTCATTACCTAGGGATCTATAAAACCCTTGATCCCGAGGAGATCGCTCGGCGCTGCGCCCTGCCCTTCAATGCCGCCACTGCAAGCTTTGCCCTACGCTTCATGGGAACGGATTATGCGGCGGTCTTTCCGGATTTTGAACTGCGGGATCCTGCGGGAAGGGTGGTACAAAATCCTGCTGAAAAGATCCTCCTCCTGCATTACCTCTGTGGGGGGAAATATGCGGCAGCCCAGGGGAAGCAGTATGCGTACCAAGAGATTCCCTGGGGGGAGGTGTATTATCAGAACTTCAAGGGGCGGTGTATCACCCGGTTCGCCTATGCCTTTGGGAAGGATGCGGCGGGTTTCAAGCGCGTCATGGAGGAGACCCCGGCCTTACATGCGGAACCCTTGTCCCAGGGGGATGCAGGGTACCGGTTCGAATTTATGAGCGGCCTCTACACGAGCTTTTTGCTCTGGGCTGGGGATGAGGAGTTTCCTCCTTCGGCCCAGATATTGTTTGATGATAACGTGCCATTCGCCTTTACCGCAGAGGACATCGCGTATGCTGGGGAGCTGATCATCAAACGGCTCAAGGAGATTCGGGGAACCCTCCCCTAGGAGCCGGTCGGACTTTCCGGTCATGGTAAAGTCCGGCCCATGCGAAAAAAAGTACCCCCTGAGCTGGTTCCAAAATCTGACATTTTGGAAGTGTTTTTCTTATTAATTATTAATTTTTTCGGTTGCCGCAGATGCATGAAGCATCTGAAAACACTTAAACCCATAGCGTATAATCTCTTACACCCTAGCAGTGGGTTCCGTAGTACGGTGCTTCTTTTAGGAGCAACCTTAAAAACAATCTCGAAAGAACCAGACGAGTATGGCTGGTTGTATCAACCAGTCTTGGGGTAGGATAAGCGCATAGAACCATGTCGGGGGCAAAGGGAACGGCCCGCTGACCCTGGAGGCTTTTTCTGCGGTGTAGCCTGAAAAAAAAACCTCCAAACCACCCGCTCTGGATGCTATGCGTCTATTCTGGGCGTTTGCCCTGGACCATAGTCCCTGCTCCCCTGGTTGCAATAATAGTAACTCCTGGTATATTCTGTAAAAGTATGCTATGCAAGAAGACCGTGTTGGCAGGACCTGCGGACTAAACAGCAGGTGGGGGGTTCGAGACCCCGTGTCGCGCAGGTGGAATCTTGTCCATCATAACAGTATATTCGATATATAAGGAAAACAACATGATGCAAAGAATCATAGGCAGCGTTTTTTTAGCGGCTGCCCTGTCGTTGGCCGCGTATGCGGAGGGAGTACCCGAAGCGCCGAATCAGGTATCAGAAGATACAGATATCAGTTATGCCTTTGGCATGGTAATTGGCTCGGATTTGAAACAAACGGGCTTAACCTTCAATTACAATGCCTTTATCCGAGGGCTTAAAGAAAGCATGGAAGATAAAGCGACCCGGTTTAGTATGGACGATGCGATCCTCAAGGTACAAACCGCGTTTATGGCGGCCCAGGCAAAGCTTGCCGCAGAAAACCAGCAAAAGGAATTGACCTTCTTGGAGGAAAACCGTAAGAAACCAGGGGTCACCATCACCCCCAGCGGGCTTCAGTACGAGGTCATTGTCGAGGAAAACGGCCAAAAGCCTGTGGGAAGCGATATGGTGCGGGTGCATTATAAGGGCAGCTTAACCGATGGTACGGTCTTCGACAGTTCCTATTCCCGGGGAGAGCCTGCGGAATTCCCCCTGGATGCGGTCATTCCCGGGTGGACTGAAGGGATCCAACTGATGAGTGAAGGCAGCTTTTACCGCTTGTATGTCCCCTCAAAATTAGCCTACGGCGAACAAGGGGCAGGTTCGGTAATCCCTCCCTATGCGACCCTGATCTTTGAAGTGGAACTGCTCGCGATTCTCGAAGACCCTGAAACTGCCCTCGATGAAACCGCCCTCGATGAAACCGCTGAGGAAGCGCAGGAAGATGCAGAAGAACCAGTGGAGGAAGATACCGATACGGAGGAATAAGGGAAACCCGGAGAGGATCAAAACCATCTCAAGCATACCTAAGGATAGCCGTATAGAAACGGGTTGATCCGCGAATCTGCTCGCCTCCTTTTAAGGAAAGATGGATTTTTTTATGCGTCCATTAGTATACGGCTATCCTACTCTACCGCCCTGTTACGTTTCTCTTTTTTTGAGCATACTGTTCCCATGAAGCTGACGATTCTTGGTTCCGGTACTTCCCACGGCATTCCGGTCATAGGGTGCCGGTGCCCGGTGTGCTGTTCCGCTGATCCCCGGGACCAGCGGATGCGCTCATCCCTGTATATAGCAGGAGCTGCCGGGGAGCGGGTGGTGATTGATACAGGCCCTGAATTTCGGCTCCAGGCAATCCGGGCGGGGATCACCCGCTTGGATGCGGTATTGCTAACCCATGCCCATGCGGATCACGTCCACGGCCTGGATGATCTGCGGCCCCTCTGCCGAGAAAAATCAATGCCCGTGTATGGTAACCGGTATACCCTGGCAGAACTCAGGGAACGGTTCTCTTATGCCTTTAGACAAACCCAACAGGGGGGCGGTAAACCACGGATTACTCCGCGGGTTATCCGCAAACCAGTACGGATCGGTAACTTGAGCTTTACCCCGGTACCGGTAAAACATGGCGTCTTGGATATTGTCGGGTGGAACATAGCGGAGATCCTCCCGCAGGAGCGGGGCATCGAGGAATCCCGGGTGGAAGCGGTCTACATGACCGACACGAGTATGGTACCCGAAACCTCCCTGGAGCTGATCCACTCTCCAGAAGTACTCATCATCGGGGGACTGCGGATCCGGCCCCATGAAACCCATTTTACCTTCCAGGAAGCCCTGGAGTTTGCCCTCAGGATACAGCCTCGAAGGGTGTACTTAACCCATATTTGCCACGAACATTCCTGCCAGGAGATTGACGCCTATTGTCAAACCTTTCAAGCAGCCCACGGTGGTAGGGGAATTCCTATGGGAGCAGCCTACGACGGACTGGAACTGGACGTGTCAGGTACCCAAAGCTAACGCCTTCAGGGAGCTGTTTTGGGGCCTAGGCCGAAAAGAAGATGCTGAGGAGATATAGAAAGGGGGCAGGAATCAGGGATTATGCAGTTCTATGGGTTTATCCCATTATCCGGTAGAGACCGCTTGACTCTATAACCATCGGTCAGTATATTACTAGTGAGAAATAATATAAGTGTCGGTTATGGTGAGTACGATCCATGGGAATACAGGAACGAAAAGAACGGGAAAAGGAGGCGCGGAAGACCCTGATTATGCGCTGTGCCAAGGACCTGGTCTTGGAACAGGGGGTTGAGGCGGTTAGTATGGGAGATATCGCGAAAAAGGCCGAACTGAGCAAGGCGACCCTCTATCTCTATTTTCCGGGAAAAGAAGCCCTCTTACGAGAACTCTGTGATACCAGTGCCCACCGGTTTATTCACCATGTGCAGGCTCGCTTGAAACCGGGCTTATCCGCATGGGAGCAGATACAGGTATTCTGGCGGAGTTACCTGGCCTTGTACGGGACATCGGATGATCTGCTCATACTACTCAGCATGAGACGGTATATCACCGAGGATTTTTTGGGCATCCCTCTTACGGAGACGGATCTTCCGGTACCTGCGCCGTCTATTGCGGCTACGCTGTATACCATGATTACCGCTATGATCCTCCAAGGTATTACCGAAGGCATCTTTGATCCTACCGCCAAACCGGATATCCTTACCCGTACTGTCCTGGGCTTGTTTTCTTGTATTGTTGAAAATGCGGCTAAGCTGCCTAAGCTTCAGCGGAAATCCCAGGCCATTATTGCAGAGATGAAATACGTCTTTGAGATCCTCCTGCGGGGTATTGCCCGGGAAGGAGTGGACCGTTCCCTGCTGGTATTGCCGGAACAAAAAGCGGAATGAGGAGCATCGTGGTATTGAAGTGGAGAGGAACATTCAGGGAAGGTGAGCGGGTCCTGAAGGAGCATGGATGGTTTTTCCGGAGTCATAACCACTCGGGTCATAACCGTAATCCTGAAACAAACCGACCTGCACCCAAGGAGGAGGAACAAGTGCGATATAGGTATCCGGCGTTTTTTTATCTCCCCGATGAAGGGGTAGTTTCGGCGGAGTTTGCGGATTTTGGGCATACCCCATTCGGGAAAAGGTCCCTCGATCCGTGCAGCGTAACAAACATGGTTTCTCTGGTATCTATAGAAAAAAGTGACCTGGACCATCGGAACATACG
Source organism: Treponema sp. (assembly GCA_031274565.1). Taxonomy (GTDB): domain Bacteria; phylum Spirochaetota; class Spirochaetia; order Treponematales; family Breznakiellaceae; genus JAIRLU01. Next base: position 11,807 of record JAISPY010000154.1, on the reverse strand, counting down.
TCCCGATGAAGCGGCAGTGCAGGTATAGGTATATGGAAAAACTCTTGAGGCATCCTTGGCTGGTGGTGGGGCTTATCGCGGGGATAAGTATCTTCTTCGCGTTCCAGCTTCCCCGGGCCGAACTGGACAACAACAACCTCCGGTTTGTGCCCGAGAACGATGAGGCCCGGCTGGTATCGGCCTATATAGATGATACCTTCGGCAGTTCTCTGTTTATCCTGGTGGGGCTTGAACGGCCCTATGGAACCGTGTTTGACCGGGAATTCCTGAGTCGTGTCCAGGACTATGTGGACCGGATCGGGGAAATTGAAATTGTCGGTACGGTGAACTCCCTCATGACCACCGATTACATCACGGGTACCGGGGATGCCCTGGTGGTGGAACCCCTGGTAGGAGCGCATTTTTCCGGCACACCGGAGGAAATCGCGGAACTGAAACGGCGGGTCCTCTCCTGGGATATGTACCGGCGGACCTTGATATCCGATGACTTCAGCGCCACCCAGATCTTGGTCCCCCTGGAAATCACCGTGGAAAACGCAGGCCGCCCCGAGGTAGTGGCCAGTTTCCTGGAGATCCGGGACCTAGCCCGGGAGATGTTCGACGGCCTTGCAACGGTGTATGTTACGGGGATGCCCGTGCTGAGCGCCACCATCAACGAAGCGGTCCAGCGGGATCTCATGCTCTTGGTTCCGGTGGTGATTGGGGTGGTGCTGGTGATTGTCTTCCTTCCCCTCCGACGCTTAAGCTTCGTGCTCTTATCCCTGCTTTCGGTGCTGCTCGCGGTTATCTGGTCTATTGGGGCCATGCCCCTGTTTGATATCAAGCTGTCGGTGATATCCACGGTGCTTCCGGTGATCCTTATCGCGGTGGGCAATTCCTACGCGCTGCATTTGATCATCCATTATATAGAAGACCTTAAAGAGGCGCACCTGGATTTCGACCACATGAGCAGGGAAGCCCACCGGGATGTGGTCATTACCCTGGTCCGTACCATCATAAAGCCCATCTTCCTCGCGGCCCTAACCACCATGGTAAGCTTCTTTTCCTTCTGTTTTACCCAAGTGCTTCCCATTCGAGAATTCGGGTATTTTTCCGGGTTTGGGGTGGTTGCGTCATTCGTTATTACCCTCACCCTTACCCCGGCGCTCTTGATCATCCGGGGTCCCCGGGCCATGGGGGCGCTGCAAAAACGTAAAGCCCACGGGGACGCTCGTTCCGGATCTGAGCGGGAGGACCGGGTCAATCATCATATCGCCGGTTTCTTTTCAGCCCTCGCGAGGAGGCAGTACCTCGTGCTGGGAGCGGCGGCGGTGTTGCTCGTGGTTTCTCTATACGGCGCGTCCCAGGTGATCATCGACAATGTGTTCGTGGAGTATTTTAAGCCTGATACGGATATCAATCGCTCGGATAATTTTATCCGCGCGCAATTCGGCGGCTCCAAGGTGATAAACATTGTGGTCCAAGCGGATACTCCTGAAATCCTGCTGCACCCTGATACCTTGGGCGCCCTGGATGACCTCAATACCTACCTGATGACCAAGGTGCCTGAAACCGGGAAGGTCATGGGATTTACGGATCTTATCAAACGGATCAACCAGGTGTTTAACGTGGAGGAGTCTCCCCTGGGCCTCCAGGCGCAGAACGTCTCCCCCTCCGCTGGAACGGAGGATTTCGGGTTCGGCTTTGGGTTCGAGGACCCAGAGTCTGCGGGGCCGGAATTGGGGTTCAGCGGGTTTTCCGAGGCGTCTCCCCTGGCGGAGTTCCCTGATCCTGAGGAAATCCCCGCGGATCCGTACCCCTATACCCCCCGGGAATTGGCCGGAATGCTCGAAAAAGCCCTGAGCGCCGGGGGGAACCGGAGCATGGACGCTTCCCGACTGGTCTGGGAGGTGCAGAAACAGGTCAACTACGAAGGGGCGGCGTATTACGAAATCCCTCGAGATCCCCAGCGATACGGCAAGACCAGTCCTGAAGAACTCCAGCAGTTGGTTTCCAATTATTTGGTCTTGCTCTCAGGAAACATCGAATCATACACCAATGATCCTTTGGAACCCACGGCCATAAAGACCACGGTGCAGCTTCGCACCATAGGTCAGGATGATACGGATAAGGCGGTTAAGGCGATTACCCGCTACGTGGAGGCTAATTTTCCTGATACGGTGCGGGTGGTCGTGGGGGGGACTGCTTTGGTGGAAGCCTCCCTCAACAACCTGGTGGTCCAGTCCCTGTGGACCTCCATGATCATCGCCTTGGTTTCCCTGTTTGGTATCATGGCGGTGTGCAACCGCTCGGTGGTGGCGGGGTTACTCAGCATTGGGCCGCTTTGCCTGCTGATCCTCATCAACTTTGCGATCATGGGTCTGACCGGGATTAAACTGAATATCGGAACCGCCATGATTTCGAGTCTGTCCATGGGCATTGGGATCGATTACACGGTCCATTTTTTGGAGGCCTATAAGCGGGAATACCGGGCTTACCAGGGTAGGGGGGATTTCTTGAACAAGGCCTATCGTACCTCTGGAATGGCGATTCTGGTGGACGCCCTGGCCACGGGCCTTGGTTTCGCGGTGTTGATCTTATCCCAGTTCAATATGCTGGCGGATCTGGGCTTGCTCATTGCGATGGCCTTGCTTATGAGCGCCCTGGTGGGGCTTATCATCGTGCCTGCGCTGCTGCTGGTGATCAAGCCCCGGTTTATCCGCCATAGGGTGCAGGGAGCGGAGGAAAAGGATTATACTTAAAGTCGAGGCTTTGAGGGTTTTTTGCTCGAAATCCCGCCTTGTCGCTCAGGACTCAAAGCTGCGTACTAGGACGCCGGACTTACCGAGTAAACCGGATCAGCAGTAAGGGAAAAAAGGGGAAAAAGAGAAAAAGGGGAAGAAAAAATGAAGCGTATTATGTTGGTAGTTTGGGGGGTGGCGGTTTCCGTGGCCCTTGCGGGGGCTCAGGATGCCGCGGCGCTGGTGCGGGATTCCCGGGACCGTATTCAAGCGGATACGATTTCCACCCGATCCCGGATGGTACTCACCGCCAAAGATGGTACTACCAGTGAACGGCTGATCGATCAGTTTTCCAAGGAGGGACCCAAGGGTAACCGTACGATTATCGTGTTCCAGCGGCCTGCAGGGGTAGCGGGGACGCGGTTCCTCACCATGGAGAATCCTGGAAGCCCAGCGGATCGCTGGATCTTCCTGCCTTCTTTGGGGAAGGTGCGCCGGATCGCGGCTTCTGAGGGATCGGGCAGTTTCATGGGTACGGATTTGTCCTACGATGATGTTTCCTCGGCGGACCGGGATGTGGATCTGGATACCCATAGCCTGGTGCGGGAAGAAACCCTCAATGGTAATGCCTGTTATGTGATTGAATCGGTTCCCCGGGACCGTTCCTATCAATATTCCCGAATGATGCAATGGATAGACAAGAACACCAGGGTGAACCACAAGATCGAACTCTATGACCGGCGGGGGACCCTGGTGAAAGCCCTGGAAATCCTTGAACTCAAGGAAGTGCAGGGACGGCTCAGTCCGATGGTTACGAAGATGAGTACCCTCGGGGCCGGTACCTCCACCACCATCTATACGGATATTCTCAAGTACGACGATCCCCTTCCCGAAGGGGTCTTTACCGTAAAATTTCTTGAAACCGGGAGACCCTAAGCTATGCAGTACAGAAACATGGTTGCGGGTATCGTGCTTTGCATCTCCCTGGCGGCTATGGAAGCTGCGGCCCAGGAGGATGCGGGTTTTGGGTTCGGTTTTGAGGATGAACCGGACAGCCTTACCGCTGCGGTCGGACCACGGGCGCAGGTCTCCGGGGAAGTGAAGGCCCAGCTTCTGGGCTTTGGGGATGATTTTTCGTCAGAGGACCGTTTCAAGCAGGCCTCTCTGGGAGATGTTTTTTCGGGGAAGCTCAACTTTTCCGCATCTGCGTTCAATGCGGAGGGGGTGATGCGCCTGCGGCTGGCGCCTATCTTTGACGGTTCTGGGTCTCCCCTCAGTATAGACGAGGCCTACGTCCGAGCCTATTTTGGCAAGCTCGACCTGGAGGGAGGGTTACGGAAGCTCACCTGGGGCAAGGCCGACAGTTTCGGTCCCCTGGACGTGCTGAATCCCCTGGATTACACGGACTTGAGTTCCATGACCGACCTGTTGGGCATGAAGATAGCCCGTCCCCTGATCCATGTCTCCTACCGTCTCGGCTCCTTCTCGAAGCTGGAAGGGGTCTTTGTGCCCTGGTTTGCCGGGCACCGTTTTGCCTCGGCAGGCAGATGGGCGCCGGCGCAGGTTACCAGCTATCCTGACCTGATTAAAGACCGCATCACTAACGCGATAACGGGTATCCAGAAGCTCCCAACACCGCCACCAAATACACATCCTGATTTGACAGACTCCAGCGGCGATGGGATACGAAGGATACAGGACTATTATGGAAAAATAGATATTCCATCGTTGTATCCTTTGACATCCGGTTTGGAATATGCCCAGGCAGGTCTGCGCTTTACCACCACCGTGGGTTCATCGGATGTGGGGGTTCAATATTTCTTCGGGAACCTGTTCAGACCCGCAATCACCGTTACCGGTGAGGATACGTTTCTCCAGAATCCCTATGGTATCCAGCCGAATATAACGTATAACCGGTATCACCAGATCGGCGCGGATTATGCCCAGGTGATCGCCGGCTTCAATCTGCGGGCGGAACTGGCCGCTAATATTACCAGCGACCTTTCCGGGGATGACGGGGCGGTGTACAACCCTGCGATTGCTTGGTCCTTGGGCTTTGATCGGGACCTGGTCTGGGGCATTAACCTCAACCTGCAGGCCCTGGAAAGCATCCGCCTCCTGCACGATAAGGTGGCGGACCAAATCACCCTGGATACTGAAGCGGGTACGGACATGACGCAGACCCGCATCACCGGGATTCTCTCCAAGAAGCTTTTCCGGGAGGAGCTTGAAATCAAGCTTACGGGGATGTGGGGTATCGAGGATAAGGACTTTCTCATCCTTCCGGCCCTCATCTGGACCAAAGGAGCGGTGGAAGTGGAACTGTCCGGGGGCATTTTTGGCGGAGACGAGCAAGGGGAACTGGGGCAATACCGCAAAAACAGCTTTGTTAAGGCAGGTCTGACCTATGCGTTTTAAAAAAACGGACCGAGGGTTTCCAGGATAAACGCCTAGCACCCTTTCGGGGGTGTAGGTTTTTTAAGGCCCCCGTATTTTTTCCATTTTTTTATAACCGGCCATCGGTTACTTACTTGCCGCAGCTACGGCCCGCTTAGGGAGTGAACCTAACTTTTTGGCCGCCTCTCCCTGAGCCACCAGTATGCCCTGGGTTTATCCGGGGGTATGCCTTGTATTCCTTTCAAAATGGGTATATTTTTCTCTATATGAAACATAGGGTAATTATTATTGATGGTATGGGCGGCGGTATCGGCGTACAACTCATCGGGAGACTCAAGGAACTCAATGATCCGGAGCTGGATATCATCGCCTTGGGTACTAACGCGGTGGCTACCGAGCGGATGATGAAGGCCGGCGCACACCGAGGGGCCACCGGGGAGAATGCCATCCGGATATCCACGGTTCAGGGGGACTTCATCATGGGACCAATCGGTATCGTGATTAGTAATAGTATGATGGGGGAAATTACCCCGGGCATGGCTGAAGCGATCCTGAAAGCCCGGGGAGAACGGATCCTTTTGCCCCTCCAACAGGATCATTTTTATCTGGCAGGACTTGAACAGCTTCCCCTGGCCAAGATGACGGATAAGGCGGTGGAGATTTTTAAGGAACGGCTGCGCTTCAGTAACCAAGCAGGATAAACGCAGCGCATCAGGTCGAGTTGAGTACGAGGGGATTCCGAATAGTCTGAGCAGGGAGGAGCTTGAAAAGAGCCGCTCTCGGTTGTTCAAAACTCAGGGCAAAACATAAACCGGATACCCTTCACCCTCGTAGCATCAAAGGCGGCTTGTGCCAGCGTTACCTGTTTCATCCTCTGTAGGTTTTGTGTTGTCTCCAAGCCCATGCGCCCTCACCGCCTAAGAACACACGCATCCAGCATTACCCTATCCATACGTACAGGATCCTTTGATTCTTTTAGCAGGGATCTCTGTTTTATAACCAGAGCACAGGTACCATCATGGTTTAGGGCGTTATGGATAGAAAAGACTGATTACGGGAACCATTCCAAAAGCGTCCCTGCGTTGACATGAGCCGCCTCTAGGAATATGCTTATCCTCATACGGTCCCTATCAGGAGATAGGGCGCTTAATCCGATGCCCATAGTTTATGATGTTTTGGCTCAAAGCGATGGCGCGGAGACGTACTTGTTCCCGGTAGGACCGGATCGCCCATCTTGGTCCCGCCGGGAACTTTTTTGTTGCATTGCGGTTTGGTTTGCGGGAATGGCGTATGCCCTTTTTGGGGCAGCTTCAGGCAGGATATGCAGTAATGCGAAGGCGCTCCTACCCGACATAATCCGAAAGTCGTCGATAGGTTTGATTCACCACCTGTTTTACCTCGCTATCCGCGTCTTCCCCTAACTCGTCGATGAGGGCTTCCACACTCGCCAGGCTTTCATGGAGGCTCGTATGAAACCCCCGGGAACAGGTAAACCAGTAATTCCCCCCGCCGTCATTCAGGAGGCAGATGAAGCCCAGGTCTTTACTGCCCGGTTTCCACACCCCTGGGCTTACCAGGTCCGGTAGGGTCTTGAGCAGGGAAGGAAGGTGCTCCTGGGAATTGAACCGTTCCCTCCGGGGCCATTTTTTTTCGAGGACTCCCTCCAAGTCCAATGCGGCTGCCAGGGAAAGAATGAGTTCTAATTTTTCCCCGGCCAACAGGGTGTACGTGCCTTCCAGGGTAATCCGTCCCCGCAGCCCCTTATACATGGACAACGTATCGGTTCCAAGCGCATCCTTTACCTTGATGAGTCGTTCCCAGGGCAGGGAAACCAGCTTCTTCCCTTTAACGGTCCCAATCGGGAACACTTCATCCCCAATCTTAATGGCGTTGGTGAAGTCCCGTACTCGTTTGGGCCGCGTCTCTGGGCCTGACCCCTGAGCGGACCTTCCCCCCAGGCGGGTAAACAATTCCCCGCTTATCTTTTCCAGGGCATTTCGTGAAAGGGGAGAAACCGACATGGCGTACATCCGCGTGGTCCGCACGATTTCTCCGGCAACGATGTACTGGGGGTCCATCTTGAACATCACTGACCCGGGATGGATCACAATCCGGTCGGCGGTGAGGCTTCGGTACAGGTCCCGACCCTCCCGGACGCAGACAAACTGGATAAGCCCCCGAGCCACTGCGCAGAGGTAGTCTTCGGATTGGAAAAGCGCTCCTCCGGAGAGGATGGGAATCTTAAGCCCTGAGACGATCTCCCCAAGCTGGGCGGTAACATTGACGATTTCCGCCATAGCCCGTTCGTCTAGGTAGTTTTTTTCACAAAACCGGGCCTTTACGCGGGCCTCCTGATAGGCATGGTACAGTTTGAGGTAGGAAACAAAATCCCCCCCGGGATCCCGGAAGCGATGGTGGGCCTTACGGGCGTCGGTTTCCTCCCCCGGAGGCAGGAGATAGGGGCTTTGGGTCGAAAGAAAGGCCGCGGCGATGAGGGTCTCTTGGATTACCTGGGGATATTCCAGGATGGCCTCCACGATGATCCGGGATTGCCGAGGCGAGAGGGGAAACTCGGTCATCAGTTTGCCTATCCGGGAAAGGGTTCGGTCGCTTTCCAGGGCATTCAGGAGATTCAGGGTCTCGATGGCCGCGATGAGTCCCTCCCGGTTGGGCGGAGCAATGAAGTCGAATTCCTCAAACGCGGTCAGCCCCAGGTCAGCCATGCGGAGCACCACTTCGGAAAGATCCGTCCGATAGATTTCTTCGGTGGTAAAGAGGAGCCGGTTTTCAAAATCCTTCCGGGTATAGAGCCGGTAACAGGTCCCGGCCTGGGTACGGCCTGCCCGTCCTTTCCGCTGATTCGCCGAGGCCTTGGACACCGGGCCTTCTACCAGGCTCGAGGTGAAGGTTCGGGGATTATAGTAGTTGAGTTTTACGAGACCCGAATCGATCACCGTGGTAATGCCGTCGATGGTAACCGAGGTTTCCGCGATATTGGTAGCAATCACCACCTTGATTTTTCCCTTGGGGGCCTGATCAAAGACCCGTTCCTGTTCTTCCTTACCGAGTCTGCCATAGAGGGGGACCAGATACAGGTACGAAGCCAGCGGGCTTGCCATAAGCCGGCGCATGCACGCTTTGATCATCTTTTCGCCCGAGAGAAAGACCAGGATATCCCCGGTCCGATCTTCACTGATGACCCGTTCGATGATGCTGTCTATCTTGTCCAGGAGGGCGTCCTCCGCGGTCTGTCCTCCTGGAACCGATCCCGCTGCCGAGGGCGGTACCACTGCCGCGGGATCGTAGATGAGCGTAACCGGATAGGTAATCGCGTCGATTTTTACCACCGGACATTCCCCGAAATATGCGGAAAAAACCTGGGCGTTGATGGTCGCGGAAGAGATGATGATCTTAAATTCCTTGCGTATTTCCAGAATCCGCTTCAACAGTCCCAGGATAAAGTCAATATTGAGGCTTCGCTCATGGGCCTCGTCTACAATGATGGTGCCGTATTTGGAAAGGTAGGGATCGAGCTTCATCTCCTGCAGAAGGATGCCGTCGGTCATGATCTTGATAGCCGTGGAGGGCTCGGTCTTATCTTCAAAGCGCATCTTATACCCTACGAGCCCTGGCAGGGTGCATCCCATCTGGCGGGCGATAAACTCGCTTACCGAGACTGCGGCAATGCGGCGGGGCTGGGTTACCCCGATGACGCCGTTCTTCGTATACCCCGCATCGTGGAGTATCACCGGCAGTTGGGTGGTTTTTCCTGAACCGGTGGGGCTTTCCACCACCACCACCTGATGGGCTTCGAGGGCCTTCAGGATGAGGTCTTTGTGTTCATATACAGGAAGTTGTAGATAATGCATGGGTTTATCATAGAACAGATTACCGGGGATAGCTAGTCTCCACCACGTCAGGATAACCGTAGAGCACTACGGTTTTCTCTCAGGGGTTTGAAGGGGCATCTTATTATCTCTTTTGCCTATAGCCGTTTGATACCGCTTGCTTACGGTATCGGTAACGTGTATCCTCCCTCCACGCCACAAACGCATCCGACACCTTGGGAATACACCGCTCCTTAGGCCGCCAGGGTTGCACGCCGTTTTTTTAAAAGGTTGCAACCGCTTATGCGCTTCCACACCGGGGAGAAGAAGGCGCCGCTAGGTTTTACCAAAGGGACAAATCGGGTAATGACACTCCTTACAGCCCAGGCAAAGCCCGCCGTTTCCTAAAACCGTAAAGTCCTGTTTGTACATCCTGATACCTGCGGCAATACAGGGCAGCACCAGGTCGAAGATAGTAGCGTACCGATACATGACGCACCCTGGAATCCCCAAAATTGGAACCCCGTCATCGAAGTAGCCCAGGAGAAACATCACCCCCGGGGTGACCGGCGCTCCGTAGGTAACAATCTCCGCGCCGCTCTGTTTGATCGCCCCGGGGGTAAGATCATCCGGATCAACGCTCATACCGCCGGTACAGAGGATCAGGTCCGGTTTCCCCCTGCGGGCTTCCCGAATTGCTTCGGCTACCACATCCACGCCGTCCCCTACCACCACCTGTCGGATCACCTCGATACCGTAAACCGCGAGTTTTTTGATGATCACCGGCGTAAAGGCATCTTGAATCAAGCCCTGGGCCACCTCGTTTCCAGTGGTTATCACAGAGGCGGTTTTAAGGCTGTACGGTCTAAGCTCGAAAAGCGGCGTGGGCCCTGCCGCAGCCTCAGCTTGGCCTATGATTTCCTCGGGGATAACCAGGGGAACAACCTTTATCCCTGCCAGTTTATCCCCTGCTTGTACCGGAGAACGGGAATGCCGGGCCGCAATGGCCACATCAGGCACCGCATTCACCTGATTGAGCCGGGGCACATCACCGCAGAAGATTCCTTCCCGTTCTGCAACCAGTTCGATTTTGCCCTCCCCGACCTTACACAGCCCTATATGGGTGTTCTGGCAAAGTGCGGCCAGTCGTTCCGCCGCCTCATCCTCATGGAGCATCCCCGGCTGTTTTTCCCACACAAAAACATGCTCTTTACCCATAGAACGCAGCATAGGAAGGTCCGCTTCACCCAGAATATGTCCCTTACGGAACTGGGGACCTTTCATTTCACCGGGTACGATACGGGTCAGATCGTGGCACAGGACCTGCCCGACCGCATCTTCTATACGCAGTTTCTTCATATAAAAATTCCTGATTCCTCCAACTATACCATACAATCCGCTCGCAAACAACCGCACCTAATCAGGGCGAGCATATTAAAAATCGTAAGTCTTTATACTATAAAGACTTACGATACCAGATATTTTTGCCCCGCACGTTACTAAGTCATTATGTAGCAAAGAATTAGTAATTTTAATACGCTCACCCTGTTATAGCAAGGGATTGACGGACCATACGGTCCTGGATATGCTTATCATGCAATGAATCATAAGACATGGGTAACAATTGCGAGGAAGATTCCCGCGCTGCTTATTGCCGGGGCAATCTGGCTGCTCTCATCTCAAAGCGTACTTCCCACCCCCAAGGGTATTCTGGGATTTGATAAGCTGCAGCACCTGCTTGCCTATGGAGCGCTTGCGGTAGCCATAGGACCCTGGTTTTCCTTGAAGCAATGGAAAACTATCCCCGGTAGATGCATGGTATTGGTTATTATGAGCGCCTCAGCCTATGGGGTAAGCGATGAGATCCATCAATATTTTGTACCGGGCAGAGACTGCAATGGGTGGGATTGGCTCGCTGATACCCTGGGCGCATGCGGAGGGGCGGGCTTGGTCATGGTGATTGCGCGCAAACTCCGGATCTGATCGCCAAAATCTTAAAAGAGTCCCAATAGCCGCTATCATTTTCGGGTTACTTATTGCTTTGGGGCCGCAATTTTTGTTCAAGGTCTGCGGGCCGGTAAGCCCAATGGCGGCCCACGATGGGGGCGGTCAAACCTGGATGAAATGCCATTGGTCGGCTCAGGCGGAAATCGGCGTCGGCTTTCTCTTGGCGGCCCTGGGGATAGGCTTATTGCTATCCGCCTCGAAGGATACCCGCCTCGGGCTTACGGTGGGGGTTTTTCTTTCCGCCGTCCTTGCCCTGCTGATTCCCTATGTTTCATAGGCGGATGTTCCATGCAAACCATGCCGTGCCAGTCCTTGGCTTTTCCCGCAATAACGGTTCTTGGTATTTTGCTTATTATTGGTTCTGTAGGTAATGGGTATTATCTTATTCGCAAGAGGACAAACTAAGGGGAAAAAGATAGACCTTAGATTTGACCATGATCCGGTGGTCTGCTGCTATAGCTATAGCCTGTTGCACTTGTGGATTTTTGCGTCATTTATGCCGCAAAAATCCCGATTATCCGGCATCCGCGAACCTTTGGTTCGAACGCAGTTTGCACGGTAAAAAATCGCCTTGCAGACGATTTTTGGAGCTTGTATACGCGAAGCGCAACAAACTGCCAGTATTTGAAAAATTCCAGCTTTTTCGTATAAGCAGCCTTGCGTTTTACACTCTTTTCCTTGTATAATATTGTTCGTTGAAACAAACATATTTTTTGGCTAGTTTTTTAGCCAAATTTGGCAGGTTGTTATATGCAGACGGATATTTCTGTTGAGATGGGAGATCGCATCATACAAACGGATGACCTTCTTTTCAAGAAAATTGAAAGAAAGAACGGCTATAATTATTTTCTTGGAA
>JAISPY010000233.1 GCA_031274565.1 Treponema sp. | reverse complement strand
ATCCGCTCATGCCGGAAAAGACTCGTTACCATGCTGCGGTGCAGGGCTTTGCGATGGGCGGAATTTCGTTCAAGGGGGTTAAACCCTCTTCTATGCTTCATCTTCTTCTTCCTTCTGCGGAGCGAGCTTCACCACATTCTTGAAAACACTCATATCGGTAATACCCAGACTTAGATTCCACTCCTTGAGCTTTTCCTTGATCTCCTGAAGCGACTTCTTGCCAAAATTCCGGGTCTTGGTAATATCGTCCTCGGTCTTCCTGGTGAGTTCCCCGATAGTCTTAATGTTCGCATTTTTAAGGCAGTTGGAGGATCTCACCGAAAGTTCCAGCTCCTCCACCGGGGTATTCAGTATCTGACGTATCCGCTCGTCTTCCTCGTCCAGGTCTTCCTCGGCGCCCAGATTGTTTTCATCAAAATTGATGAAAACCGAAAAATGATCCTTGGCGATCTTCGCCGCTTCCGCCAGGGCGTCATCGGGCCTTACGGTACCATCGGTCCACAATTCCAGCACGAGCTTGTCGTAATCACTGCGCTGCCCCACCCGGGTCGGCTCCACGGCGTACTTGACTTTCCTTACCGGCGAAAAAACGGCGTCCATGGGGATCGTACCGATTACTTCAATGTAGCGTTCATTCACCTCCGAAGGAACATAGCCCCGGCCCAGGTCCACCTGAATTTCCAGCTCCAGACGGGCGTTATCCATGAGGGTCATTACATGACGCCCGGTGGAAAGAATCTCCAAATCCCCGGTACGGGCAAAATCATCGCTCTTGACATCCTTCTTGCCGCTCCACTCGTAGGTGTAGTTACTCTGCTCCACATCACGGGAGAGGCGGAGCCGGATCTGCTTGAGGTTGTTAATAACCTCCATCGTATCCTCAACAATGTTGGGAATCGTTTCAAATTCACTGGAAATATTGTGCGGTACACCGTCAGCATCGTAGGAAGTGATCCGCGCCGAGGTAATTGCATACCCCTGAATTGAGGAAATGAGTACCCGCCGCAGGGTATTACCGACGGTGGTCCCAAACCCAGGTTCAAAGGGAGCGGCGGTGAACTTGCCGTAATTCGGCTTCAGCTCACCATGCTCAAAGGTGATACCCTTCGGGCGTTTGAATCCTTTAAGCAGGTTCTTGCGGGCCATGGACACTCCTTATTTGGAATACAGTTCGACGATCATCTGCTCTTTGATGTCCGCCAAATCAGTGATATCATTGCGCCGCGGCACGGTGAGGAATTTCCCTTTGAGAGCATCGGGATCGAGATGCAGCCAGGGCATAACCCCGGACCTGCCGAATTCCTTGAGGGCGTCCTTTATAACGATAAGACTCTTGCTGCGCTCCCGTATCTCAATCTCGTCTTCGGGCCGGACCAGGAAGGAAGGGATGTTCACACGCTTGCCGTTCACCAGCACATGACCGTGAAGCACGAGCTGCCGGGCCTGGCTCCTGCTGGCGGCGAAACGCAGGCGGTACACCACATTATCCAGCCGCTGTTCCAGCAGCATGAAGAGATTCTCGCCGGTGATGCCCGACATACGAAGGGCGCGCTCGAAAAACAGGGAAAACTGCTTTTCCTGCATCCCGTAGATTCTCTTGAGTTTCTGCTTTTCCCTGAGCTGGAGCCCATAGTCGGAGCGTTTCCCCGGCCTCGCCTTGGGGTCTTTGCCCGGAGCGGGGCGCTTCTTGTTGATGGAACATTTATCACTCTTACAGCGGTCGCCCTTGAGCATGAGTTTCTTCTGTTCCGCCCGGCACAACCGGCAAACCGATCCCGTGTATCTCGCCATAGATCCTGTCTCTCCTTAATCCCGCCGCGCTAGATACGGCGGGTCTTCCGCGGCCTGCAGCCGTTATGGGGTATGGGGGTAACATCGTTGATGGACCTCACCTTGATCCCCAGGGCGCCAAGCTGCCGGATCGCGGATTCCCTGCCTATGCCCGGCCCCTTGACGTAGACGTGCACTTCCCTGAGCCCGACCTGTATGGCCTTCTGGGCCGCCGTTTCGGTAACCGTCTGGGCCGCAAAGGGGGTCGACTTCTTCGCCCCCCGGAAGCCCAGCCCGCCGGAGCTGGCCCAGGAAACCGCGTTTCCCATCAAATCGGTAATGGTAACAATAGTATTGTTGAAGGTCGCCTGGATGTAGACATTGCCTTCATAGACCGATTTCTTCTCTTTCCGCTTCTTGGTATTAGCAGCCACTCTCTTTTCCACTCCTTGCCCGGCGGAAAGCCCCGCAGGGCCTAACCCCAAGCCTTATTAACACATTGCCCAGGGGCTTACTTCTTCTTGCCCGCAACGGTCTTTTTCTTTCCCTTCCGGGTACGGGCATTGGTCCGGGTACGCTGCCCCCGCAGGGGAAGTCCCTTACGGTGCCGGAGCCCCCGGTAGCAGCCTATGTCCATGAGCCGCTTTATGTTCAGGGCGATCTCGGTCCTGAGCCGCCCCTCAACCTTATAATCGTTTTCGATCAACTGCCGGAGTTCGTTGAGTTCCTCCGGGGAAAGATCATTGATCAGCCTAAGGGGATCAATCCCGGCCTTTACGCAGATTTCATCGGCGCTGGACCGCCCAATTCCAAAAATATAGGTCAACGCAATATTCACATGTTTGTTGGGAAGGTCAATTCCCGCAATACGCGCCATAGTTGGTACTCCTAGCCCTGTTTCTGCTTGTGTTTAGGATTCTGACAAACGATACGGACTATCCCGTGCCGCTTAATCACCTTGCACTTATCACAAATCGGTTTAACACTGGTACGGACTTTCATCCACATTTCCTCCATAACGCATAAAACCCCCCGGATGATACCCGCAGGGAAGCCCCTATTAAAGCCTGTTTTTCGCCTGTAGAACAAGGGGGCGTCCCACGCCAGGCTGTCGGGGGAGCTATAGGTTCCTCCCCCGGAGGCGTCCCCGTTTGGTAAGCCCCTCGTGGTGATGCATCTTCAAGATCGACTCCACCTGGCTCATGGTATCCAGATCAACGCCCACCAGAATCAGGAGGGAAGTACCCCCCATAAGATAGGAAATCGAAGACGGAAAATTGAACAGCCGCTGAATGATGGTCGGCAAAACGGCGATCACCGCCAGGTACAGTGAACCGGGGAGCACGATCCGGTTCAGAATCTTCGTCAGGTACTCCTCAATACGCTCCGTTCTGATACCGGGAATGGAACCGCCGTTTTCCCGGATATTCTTCGCAATCTCAATGTGGTTAAGACTCACCTGGGTGTAAAAATAGGCGAAGAAGATGATGAGCAGGACGTAGAGCGTGGTGTAAAGCGGCCCCGTTGGGGAAAGAGCCCTGGAAACCGCGGCCAGCCAGGCCACATTCCCCCCTATGGTCGAGGCTATTTGCAGGGGGAAGGTAAGGATAGACGAGGCAAAAATGACCGGAATGACCCCGGAAGGGTTGATCTTGAAGGGGATATAGGTACTGGCGGCGCCGTACATCTTCCGGCCCACCACCCGTTTGGCGTAATGCACGGGGATCTTCCGCTGGCCCTGCTGCTCAAAGACCACCAGGGCCACCACGGCAACGAACATCACGGTAACCACTATGACAAAGACCAGGTTCAGGTCGCCGCTGCGGACCCTGGACCCCAAATCCCAAAGGGCCGAGGGCAGCCGGGCCACGATACCGGCAAAAATTAAAAGGGATATGCCGTTCCCTATGCCCCGCCGGGTTATCTGTTCCCCTATCCACATAAGAAACATGGTCCCCGTGGTTACGGTAAGCATGGCCAATACGGAAAAGAAGTAAATATTGTGGATGGTAAAAAAATTCTCCACCTGCCGCGAGATGATCTGGGCGTACTGGGTAACGGCAAAGGACTGGATCAGGCAGACGGCAACGGTGCCGTAACGCTGATAGGCCTGTATCTTCCTCTTGCCCCCCTCCTCCTGGGATATTTTCTTGAGCCGGGGAAACACGATGAGGAGGAGCTGCATGATGATCGACATTGATATATAGGGCATTATCCCCAGCATGAACACGGAAAAGTTGGAGAACGCGCCGCCGGCGAAGAAATCGAGATAATCAACTATGGCGTTTCCCGATCCGGTTCTGAGCTGATCCTGAAAATAACGGGCCAGCACGGATACATTGATCCCCGGAACGGGGAGCACCGCGCCAAGGCGGAATATGATCAGCATAAGGGCGGTGAAGATGATCCGTTCCCTGAGTTCCTTTACCCTGAAAACACCGATCAGCGGATTAGCCATGCCGGGTACCTGCTAGGTCTCGTCCGCCGGGACCAGGGTCCCGCCGGCCTTTTCTATCTTCTCCCTGGCCTTGTTAGACATGGAGCCGACATTGAAGGTAAGCTTTTTGCGAAAGGGACCATCCCCCAGAACCTTTACCGGCGCGGTAATCCGTTTAACGGCCCCGTCCCTGACGGAGCCTTTGACCAGCCCCTTCCGTATCAGGCTCGCCGCGTCCACCGTTTCGCCATCCTCGTAGCGCCGTCCAATTTCACCGAGGTTTACGATCTGGAATTCCTTCTTGAAGGGATAATTGGAGAAGCCCCTGCGGGCAATGCGCCGGTACAGGGGCATCTGGCCGCCTTCAAAACCCACGTAGGTTTTGCCGCCGGAACGGGACTGCTGCCCCTTATTGCCCTTCCCGGCGGTGGTGCCCCTGCCTGAACCCTGGCCTCGGCCAAGGATGCGCCGCTGTTTATTTGCCCCCGCAGGGGCGTGCAAATCAAAATCCTGCATTGGTACTCCTCATACCGCTCCCGCGGCCTGTGCGGTTTTGAACAAGCCGTGGTCCAAACACTCAGCCGTTTGGAATATCCTCCACCGAAACCAGATGGGAAACCTTCCTCACCATGCCCAGAACGGCGGGGCTGGCCTCCTGCTCACTCACGGAGCCAATCTTCCTCAGTCCCAGGGAACGAACCGTGGCCCGCTGCCGGGGAAGGGCGCCTATGGTGCTGCGCACCAGGCGAATACGTATCTTCGCCATGCTACCCCCACAGTTCCTTGAGGGACTTGCCCCGGTTTTTGGCGATGGTCTTGGCGTCCATCATACGGCTTATGCAGTCAAAGGTCGCCTTGACCACATTGTACTGGCTGGAAGCCCCTATGGATTTACTGAGCACATCGGTAACCCCGCCGGCTTCCATGATGGCCCGCACGGCGCCCCCGGCAATGATCCCTGTTCCCGAACAGGCGGGCTTGAGGAGCACCGAGGAAGCCTTGAAGCGGCCGTTGATCTCGTGGGGGATGGTCCCGTTCTTTACAGGAAGCATCACCAGATTCCGCTTGGCTTTTTCCACGCTCTTGCGTATGGCCTCGGAGACATCGTTGGCCTTGCCAAAACCATAACCAACCTTGCCCTTCCGATCACCTACCACCGTTAAGGCGGAAAACGAGAAGCGGCGCCCGCCCTTGACAACCTTGGCGGTCCGGTTGAGCTTTACGAGTTTTTCGACAAATTCCTTGTCCTGATAATCCCGGTCCCGGTTTCTGTCCCGGTCCCGGCGGCCCCGGCCTTCGCCACGGGACTGACCGCTCCGTTCACCGGCTGCTTCTCTTTCCTGTACGTCTGACATTCCGCCCCCTAGAACTGAATCCCGGCTTTCCGGGCCCCGTCTGCCATCGCCTTAACGACACCGTGATACAAGTAACCGTTCCGGTCAAAGACCACTTCCCGTATGTCCTTTTCAAGAAGCCGCTTTCCCATGATCTCACCCAACTGGGCGGCGCCCTCCACCGTGGCCTTGGTGCCGCGAAGCTCCTTTTCCAGCGTGGAGGCGGAGACCAGGGTGTGCCCCGTGGTGTCATCAATTACCTGGATAGACAGGCGGCGGTTACTCCTGAAAACACTCATCCGGGGCCGCTCGGCGGTCCCGCTGATCCGCTTGCGGATATGCACCTTTCGTTTGAGCCGCTTCCGGTCTCTTTCAATCATCTTTTTCAGCATAGCGCACCTACTTCACGCCGGATTTACCGACTTTCCGCCGGATAATTTCATCTTCGTAGCGTATCCCCTTGCCCTTGTAAGGTTCGGGAACCCGGAGCCTGCGAATTTCCGACGCAAACTGCCCCACCCGCTGCTTCTCTATGCCGCTCACCACGACCTTCCCCGAATTATCTGCGGTAACGGTGAGGTCCCCGGGGATTCCCACATAGATATCGGTGGAGTAACCCAGGCTCATGGAGAGCAGGTTGCCCTGAACCTCGGCCCTGTAGCCGACGCCGGTTATTATCAAGGCCCTGGTGAAACCCGCCGAAACCCCTACCACCATATTGTTGAGCAGATTCCGGTAGAGACCGTGGTAAGCCCGGGTTTGCTTTTCTTCATTAACCCGGCCAACAACGATCTGATCCCCCTGGGCTTCAAAGGTTACCACGGGGTGATACTTCTGGCTCAACTTTCCCTTGGGGCCCTCCACGGTGATGATCTCATCCTGAAAAGTCACCCGGACCCCCTGGGGAACCTTAACCGGAATTTTACCTATCCTCGACATAGTATTCCTCCCGCCCTCTACCTACCAGACGGTACAAAGAATTTCGCCGCCGACTTTTTTTTCCGCGGCCTTCTTACCGGTGGTTACCCCCATCGAAGTGGATACGATCAGGGTACCGTAACCGTTGAACACCCTCGGCATATTTTTATAGCCCATATAGACACGGCGGCCCGGTTTTGACACCTTTTCCACACCATGAATAAGCGGCGCCGTTTGTTCATCGTATTTAAGGAATATCCTGATGGTATTGGCCCCATCCTGGTTTACCTTCTTGAAGTTCTTAATATACCCTTCGGTCTTTAGAATCTTGATGATCTCAAGCTTTAACCGGGAAGTGGGGATATCAACCTTTTCGTGCTTCGCCATTCCGGCATTACGGATCTTGGTCAG
>JAISPY010000091.1 GCA_031274565.1 Treponema sp. | reverse complement strand
GCTCCTCGGTAAAGCCCAGGTGTTTCAAGAGGCTGAAACCCGGCAGAGACCAGGTGGCTTCAGGAATCTTGAGGGTCTTTTCCATACAGTCCTTTCCCACCACCCAGGGACTAAACACCCCTTCCAAACTGAGGGCGGTCTTGACCGCTTCCTCCAGCGCGGCCAAAGCATCCGGGGTAAAGCCCCGGCTTGTCAGGATTTCCGGGTTGATGCCCGGAGCGCCGGTAAAGGTTTTCCGGCCTGTGGCATAGGCGCTTATGGCTTCGATCTCTTGAGGGCTATAGCCGAGGGCTTCCAGGGCAGGGGGAACCGACTGGTTGATGATCTTGAAGTACCCGCCTCCGGCAAGCTTCTTGAATTTCACCAAGGCAAAGTCCGGCTCCACCCCGGTGGTGTCGCAGTCCATGAGCAGGCCGATGGTACCGGTGGGGGCAACGGCGCTTACCTGGGCGTTCCTGAACCCATGGGCCAGCCCTAGTTCCAAGGCCCGGTCCCAGGAAGCCTTGACCGCATCCAAAAGATAGGCCGGACAAAACCCCGGGTCAATCCCTTTGGGGGGAGTGTGGATCCCCTCGTATTCCCCGGCAGGGACGTTGTACGCAGCCCGACGGTGATTGCGGATCACCCGGAGCATGTGGTCCTGGTTTTCAGGGTACCGGATGAAAGGCCCCTGCTCCGCGGCCATACGTGCGGACTGGGCATAAGCCTCTGCGGAGAGGATCCCCGAGAGGGCCCCTGCCACGGCCCGGCCCTCCTCTGAATCGTAGGCGAGACCCATGACCATGAGGAGACTCCCCAGATTGGCAAAACCCAACCCCAAGGTCCGGTATTGGTAGGACAATTCCGCAATCCGGGGCGCGGGGAATTGGGCCATCACCACGGAAATTTCGAGGATGCTGGTCCAGATTCGGATGGCATGGAGATAGGCTTCAATATTAAACACCCGGGTCTTCCGGTCATAGAACGCGGAGAGGTTGATGGAGGCCAGATTACAGGCCGTGTCGTCTAGGAACATGTATTCCGAACAGGGATTAGAAGCCCGGATCTCCCCGCCTGCAGGACAGGTGTGCCAGTCATTGATGGTCGTATGATACTGGATCCCTGGATCCGCGCATTGCCAGGTAGAACGGGCGATCTGTTCCCAGAGTTTCCGGGCCTTGAGGGTCTTTTCGGTCTTGCCGGAAATCCTCCCCTGCAGCTCCCAGTCCTTATCGTCCCGTACCGCCCGCATGAAGCCGTCGCTCAAGCGGATGCTGTTATTGGCGGATTGGCCTGAAACGGTGTTATACGCCTCCTCATCCCAGGCGGTGGAAAACAGAGCAGGGTTTACCATTTCGTCTCCCTGCTCAAGCCGCCGCAGTAACTGATACAGATAGGTGGGCGGAATCTGGTCCCCCAGGGCGTTCCGCATCGCTCCGGCAAGGTCGCGGTTTTTCTCCGCCTTGAACCGGTCCGTACCAGGACCGCGGAACCCTGCCAGGGCCTTTTTGATGGCATCCAGGTGCTTCTTGATGATCCCGGAACCGGTAACCATGGATGCCACCTTGTGTTCTTCCCCGGCTTTCCAGTCAATGTACTTTTCCACATCCGGATGATCCGCATCCAAGGTTACCATCTTCGCAGCCCGGCGGGTGGTGCCTCCGCTCTTGATGGCCGAAGCGGAGCGATCCCCGATCTTGAGGAAGGAGAGCATCCCCGAAGAAACCCCTCCGCCGGATAAGCGCTCGTTGGCAGCCCGGAGCCGGGAGAAGTTGGACCCGGTGCCAGAACCATACTTGAAAAGCCGGGCCTCCCGGGTTACCAGGTCCATGATGCCCCCCTCGTTCACCAAGTCATCTTCCACCGAAAGGATGAAACAGGCATGAGGTTGGGGCCGCTTATAGGCGCTGTCGGATTTTTTGAGGGCGCCTCCGGTACCCTCTTGGGGATCAAAGTAATAGTGCCCCTGAGCAGGTCCATCGATCCCATAGACCGCATACAGCCCTGTATTGAACCATTGGGGACTGTTGGGCGCGGCCATCTGGTGGGCAAGCATGTAGCAGGTCTCATCATAAAAGGCCTTGGCATCCCCTTCGGTATCAAAGTACCGGTTCTGCCTTCCCCAGTCCATCCAGGTATAGGCGAGCCGGTGAAACACCTGCCGGGCATCATGTTCAGCTCCATCTTCGGGAAGCTGGTCTCCGGGATCCCCTTCAGCGGTTTTCCCGCCGGGAAGAGCCCACTGTTTCCAGGCATACAGCTTCTCCCGAGGGACCCCGGCCTTGCGGAAATATTTTTGGCTTATGATATCCGTGGCAATTTGACTCCAAAAGGCCGGTACGATAACCGTGGTATCTTCAAAAAGCACCTTCCGATCAGGATTGCGAATTTCGCTCTTTCGTTTCTCCCAGACCATACCCGTATAGGGTCCGTTCTGAGGAGCGGTAAACAACCGTTCAATCTTCATAGGTTTCCTTTACTACCATACTGGTAGCGTATTGTAGACCATCATACCCCATATACGTGGGAATATACAACAGGTGCAGGCTATGGTATCGTAGTAAGGGGTAAAGGAACTGCGCTGGTTTCTTGTCTATATGTTTTTTATGGAGGATTTTTATGGAAGAAAACATTCTGGTTGAATGGGATGACCGGTATTTGGTGGGCATAGGGCTCATTGACGAGCAGCATAAAGAACTGATTGCCTTGACCAACACCCTGTACCAGGCATGCCTTGAGGGAGACGCCAAGGCAAAGACCCATTTTATGGAAGCCATCCATAGTACGGTTGATTATGTGAGGTATCATTTTTCAGCGGAAGAAAAGCTCCTGGAGAGTGTCAACTACCCGGATCTTGCAGAACACAAGAAACAACACGAGGGATTTGTGCTGCAGATCTTCGAGGAGGTTAAGAGTTTTGAGCAGGGCAAGAAATTCGTGCCTAATGTGTTTGTTCGCTACCTCAAGGACTGGATCTTAACCCACATTGCCTTAGCTGATAAGAAGTACGCCCAGTACATCCTGCACCTCAAAAAAGAGGGACTCCTGCAGCTAGAACTCTGAAAGGGATCGATCCATCCGCGCGGCGCTTCTCCGGTTCTGAAGCAACGGTTTACGAACCCTTGCTTCAGAACCAGAAACCTCGGACAGGCTTACCCCGAATTCCAGACGAATTATTTCTCGCTTCATTTCACGAAGGAAGACCGCTCGATAGTCCGCAGCGCAAACTCAAATTGATACGGTATGGAGGATGCGGCGCATCGGTGATATACAGACGCTTAACGCTGAGCTTTCCGCATGGCATATCCAGCGGAACCAGAAACAAAAGGGGGTGGATTGACAGTTCATCACCGCCGATACCCGTATCAAGCTCAAGTGGCTCTATCCGATGATTATTGAGTACTGTTTATGAACGATCTTCCCTATCTTCACCGGGACGATAAAACCATGGTTGCTAAACCCCTCCGCCGGCTTTCACCAGTTACTGCCCTGAGCCTAGGCCCATCTGAGCTTTCAAGGCTTCCAGCGCAGCCGAAGCAGCGGCGTCTTTTTCCTGGGCTTGTACTGCCCGGTCCTCCGCAGCCTTTGCTTCGGATCCCGGAAGATAGCCTGAGGCCATGAGGAGTTCTTGCTCCAGCAGGTCCGGATCAATAGTACGCTCCCGCGCGGCCAGTCCGGGAAGCTGCCTTCCCATGGTTTCAAGCTGCGCTTTCATCTCCGCAATTTCCCCGGCCAGGGCTGTGTGCCGGGCTGTGAGGCGTTCCGCTTCTTTTTCCGCTTCTTGGGCCAGCTCAGCGGCTCCCCGGGAACGGGCAAGGGCTATCCGGGAATTCCATTTTGCCAGGTCCGCTTCGATCTCCGCATACCGCTTTTCCGTCATGGTTAGGCTTGCGATATGCTGGACCATATACTCCTTTGCTTCCCGCACACCCATGCCGCTTAGGTCTTCGGGTCTTTGTTTTCCAGTAGTCATGCTATAGAACCATACCACAGAATAGCCTTGAGGAGCAAGAAAAAAACGCAGATGCGGTTAAAATTTCCGATACTATAAGTATGCGGAGTTTACCATCTAAAAGTATTTTTCTGGGAGTGGCTTGCTTGGCTGCATGTCTGCATATCCAGGCCCAGGATCCTTCCGGCGCGGCACTGTTGCTTATGACCGATACGGGGCCTTATTCCATCGTTGAACGTTCCGATTGGCGGCGCTATGATAATGGAAAATATATTGGTCTTGTACGCCATGAGGTCCGGGCATCCATCACCCCCAAATCGGAAACAACCGATCCCCCTGTTTCAAGACGAGGTGCACCAAACCCTGCCGCTGAAAACCGTTCAGGTTTAGACGAAAGCCTTTTAAATGAAAGCCTTTTATATGAGGGAAATTTTTTCGTCTTAGAAGAAACCCTCCGGGATATGCGCCAAAGCGCCCAAGCAGTGGATGCGGTGATCCCCGTGCGTTTTCGGGTCCGTAAGGATGGAACCATTACCATTGATATCGAAGGAGGCTTTCCCCGGTTCCGGGGTTTTCCGACCTTCCCTGCATACCAGGTAAGACCCGGTTATAAGTGGTCAGCTCAGGGAAGCCGTGCGGTGGACCCCTTACATAGCGGTCAGCCGGTGATAGTTCCCATCATTGCCGAATATGAATACCGGGGTACCGAATGGTACAAGGATATAGAGGTACACCGAATCTTTGCCCAATACACTTCCCGGTATCAAGGGGGCGCATCCAAGCGGGGAACAGAGCCGGGCTTTACCCAACTGAGGGATAACCATAAGGTGGACATCCTGATCCGGGTTGAAGATGGATTTCCCCTCTTTATGCGGGATACCTTGGATGAAACCTATTCCTGGCCTGATGGTTCCACAGTACGATTCAGTGGTTTTACCCTCACCTACGGCTCAGGGGTGGTCCCGATGGACAAAGAGGCGGTCCTTGCCGCTTTGGGAAACACCTTGGGCGTTGCGAGCCCCCCTGAAGACCCCCTCCCCGAGGCTGCGCCGATCATCTCCGAGACCCCGCTTGAACCGCCGTCCCAGGAGCGTATCACCGTTACGGGATTGCAAGATTCAGCCATAGACCTCGTTCCCGTCCCTGAAGGGGTACGGCTTACGGTGCGGGATATCCGGTTTGTCCCGAATTCCGCAGACTTTCTCCCCACCGAAAAACCTCGGCTGGATCTCATTGCCCAGGCATTACAGCAGATCCCGGACCGGAGCCTCCTGGTAGAAGGACACACCGCCGCCGTCGGTTCCACCGATGGGGACTTGGAACTCTCTCTGGAGCGGGCCAAACGTATGGTGGACGAACTGGTGAGCCGGGGGATCAGTGCGGATCGGTTTATTTATAAAGGCTGGGGCAGCGCTAAACCGGTGGCGGATAATGCCACCGAGGAAGGCCGCAGTCGCAACCGCCGGGTAGAAATCACCATCCTAGAATAAGCCAAGTTTGCAGCCCTTCACCGGAAACGCCGTGCTTTTAGTCAACAGTGCAAAGGTCCCCAGGAGAATAGCCGCAGCGCATTAATGGTTTCCCGCAGGGTATGGTTTGGAGGGGCTTTTTTTACGCCCCTCCATAGATACAAATCGCCAGAATTTTGTTTTTGAAAATGACTATATAAGAGCTTCTACATTAGAACTCATCGCAAATGAAATTTATGATAAAAATATTGGTGGAAGTGTTGCCGAATTGGGTGTTTATAGGGGAGATTTTGCAAAAATTATCAATATAGCATTCCCTGATAGAAAGCTGTATTTGTTTGATACATTTGAAGGTTTTGATAAAAGGGACATAAAAACAGAATTAGAAAATAAATACTCAAAGGGAGATCAGAATTTTTCTGAAAGCAACATAGAATTAGTTTTAAATAAAATGAAAGGCATCCTGAAATTCCTAGTGCAACCTGATAGACTAAAACAAGGGGGCACGGATGAGTTATCAGAGAATTACGTTAGAGGACAGGGAGGAAATTTTCCGTCTGCGTTATGAAGAACGCTTGTATTTGTGGGAGATAGGAAAAAGGCTGAAAAAAGACAAATCGTCTATTTCACGCGAGTTAAAACGAGGTACAAGAAACAAGCTGTACAATCCTGTTACCGCAGAGGCGAATCATCAAAACGCGGGGAACAGGAGGTGTCCGAAATTAAAAATGACACAGGAAGCATGGGAGATAATAAAGCCGAAACTCGAAAAGCGTTGGTCCCCTGAGCAGGTTGAAGCATGGTTAAAGAAAGAATATCCTTGGTACACGATGAGCGCGAAAACAATATATAACTACATTCGTTTCCACATGAAAGGAGAGCTTAAAAAAATGGCGTTGCAAGACTTACGTCAAAAGGGCAGGAAGCGGCGGAAAAACAGGGAAAAGGGTGAAAAGCGGGGGAAAATCAGTAAAATGACCCTCATAGACCAGCGTCCTGAGGAAGTTGAAGGGCGCGCCGTTTCAGGGCACTGGGAAGGAGATCTGATAATCGGCAAAGGACACAAGTCGGCGTTATGCGTTATTGTGGAGAGGAAGAGCCGTTTTATTCAAATTGACGTACTGCAAACATATGACGCGTCCACCGTAAGAAAAACGATTGAAAGACGGTTCAGGCGGTTTGTGCCGGAACTTTGCAAAACGATAACATTCGATCAGGGAAAAGAAAACAGCGAACACAAACTTTTCACGGCGCGAACCGGAGTGAAAGTATATTTTTGTCATCCGCATTCACCGTGGGAAAAGGGGACATGCGAGAATACCAATTATCTGATACGAGATATGCTAGGGGAGATTACTGACTTTCGCGAACTGAACCAACGCCAGGTTTCACAAATAGTAAAGAAATTAAACGACAGACCTCGACAGACGCTTGACTTTCTTACGCCTAACGAGGTATTATTTGAGTTGCGCTAAGAATTACCGAGTGCCAATTATATAATTATAAGTTCAAGTGGAATAATAATGAATCAATCATTGAAATATATATACCTTTGAACAATAATGGGGAAATTATATGAATAAAATATTTGTGGAAAAACTACACACAACAGCATTGGGTGCGGAACGGATCAGGAGAAATCTTTGTTTAGATGTTGATGATGTTGTTGAATGGTGTAAACAAAAGATCGGAAATGTAAACAGTCATATCATTAGAAAAGGTAAAAACTGGTATGTAACGATAGATGGCTGTATAATAACGGTTAATGTCCA
>JAISPY010000088.1 GCA_031274565.1 Treponema sp. | reverse complement strand
CGGTCCTGCCATTCGGGCATCACATTCGAAACCGGACAAGCCCAATGACAAAAAGGTACCCCGCAGTCCATACATCGGGCCGCCTGGTTCTGCCGTTCATCATCCGGCAGTCCCAACTCCACCTCGCTGTAATCATTGACCCGCTCCTCCACCGGCCGGTACCCGGAAACCTTGCGCCGTATTTTTAAAAAGCCCTTGGGATCACCCATATTGTTACTCCTTACATAGACCCTATCGCACTAGGAGGGGCTGGTTCCAGAGCCGAGCCGGAGGAGGGAAGTAGCGTTGCAACCCGTCGTAACACTACTTGCCTCCTGTCAACCAGTAGACAAAGCGCAGCCTTTTTTCAAGTACACCGTGTTTGAGCCCCTCTCGTATGACCTTACCACCACAGGGCATGAGGGTCAAGGGAAGACCCGTTCAGTACAGGGCGAGCGCACATAAAAATTGTTGTCCACGAATTACGCGAATTACACGAATTAAGAAGGAATCACGCGCTAAAATCCGTTAAGGACCCGCTCATTTTTGCGCATTAAGCACGGTGGTCATTCCATAATTCGCGTTAATTCGCGTCATTCGCGGACTCTTTTGTTATATGCGCTCGCCCTGCGTTTAGTACCAGATAAACGCATAGAAACCTATAGAAAAATATAGAAAGATACCTTTCTTGAAAAATTTGGCAAGAGCGATTAGTCTTTAGGTAGACTTTGGAGGTTGTATGGGTATGGCCCAAACCAATATGATTAAAATACCCCTGGTAAAGGCGCTGCGTATGATAGGTATGTATGCCACAGCAAAGCTGGGCGCCCAGTTGCGGGCGGTTGCTTTCGTGGTTATCTATCTTTTTCTTGCTCAGACGTTCATTTTGAAAGTACCCGTAGAACAGGTGTTTTCCGTGGTCCTGGGGGTAGGCGCCACCATCGTGGGGCTTGCGTTTTTCCTGGAAGGGCTGTTCTTGGGGATCATGCCGCTGGGTGAACAGTGCGGGCTGCGGCTGCCGCCCAAGATGGGATCCTTGGGCGTGGCGATCTTTGCGGTGATTATCGGGGTTACCGCAACCTTGGCGGAGCCTGCCATCAGCTTCCTGAAACTGCAAGGGAGCGTAGTGAAATGCTGGGATGCGCCGCTGCTGTACCTGGTGCTTAACCGGGGATCCACGTGGTTGGTGTTTGCCATTGCCGTGGGGGTGGGGCTGGCGGTACTCCTGGGGGTATTCCGGTTTATTTACGGCTGGCCCTTTAAGCCCGCGGTTTTCATCATGATGCCCATATTGCTGGTTATTGGGTTTATCTGCGAACAGGACCCTATCCTTCGTCCTTTGGCCAACCTGGCATGGGATACCGGGGGGGCCACCACTGGACCGGTAACCGTGCCGCTGGTCATTGCCCTGGGTATCGGGGTTTCCAAGATCGCTGGGGGCAACAAGGGAGGGGCTTCAGGACTGGGGGTCATTACCCTGGCATCGGGATTGCCCGTACTGGCGGTCTTTGCCCTGGGCTTCTTCCTGTTGCCCCAGGTGCCCGGTCCCTCCACGCCGGGAGTCTTCTTTTCCCCGGATCCCCTGATCCGAAGCAAGGCGGAATATGTGGCGGGAAGCGAAGAAGCCTTGGTAAGCCTGGCCCGTCAAGCTGTGGCGGACGATTTTTTACGGGAAGCGGAATTCCGCGCTGCCTTCCCCGGCGCTGGCCTTGAAGCGGAGCGTCCCGCCGAAATCCAGCCAGCCTCGACAGGGGATGCCAAAACCCTGGTTTCTGGCAAGCTGCTTAGCTCCCTTAAAGACGCGCTTATGGCGGTGTTGCCCCTCACCCTGGTACTGGTAATTACGATCCTTATCGTAGTGAGGGAACGGATCCGGGAGACCGATGCAACCCTGTTGGGCATTGCCTTTACGATTATCGGGATGTTTCTGTTCGGTTTCGGGATGGAGCGGGGGATTTCCTCCTTGGGATCCCAAGCCGGAGCGGCGCTTCCCCATGCGTATGAGCAGACCGTGCGGAATGACGAGGCGGTAGTGGTACAGGGGGTTGATAGGTCCTCCCGGTTTATTGTGCCGGGGCCTACCGGCGCAAAGCCCTATATTTGGATTAACGATGGCAAAGGCCCTAAAGCCGTACCCTTTGATAAAACCCAAATGCAGGAAGCCACGGGAATCTACCGCTATATTCCGGTAGAAGACGCGGTATTCTCGCGATGGGGACGCATTGCAGGATTGGCAGCGGTGCTGGTTTTTGTCTTTGTCCTGGGCTTTGGCGCAACCTTGGCGGAACCCTCCTTGGCCGCCTTGGGCATTACCGTGGAAGAACTGACCACCGGCATGTACAAGAAAAGTACGCTGGTATCTATGGTCGCCGTGGGCGTGGGTTTTGGCATGGCCGCGGGGTTTGGACGGATCCTCTTTAACCTGCCCCTGGCATGGCTGCTGGGCATTCCCTATGCAGTGGCGCTGGTGCTCACCATGGTTTCCTCCGAAGAATTCGCCGCCATTGCCTGGGATTCCGCAGGGGTCACCACCGGGCCTATAACCGTGCCTTTGGTGATCGCCGCAGGACTGGGCATTGGTAAGGGAGCCGGCGCAGGAGCCCTGGGGGGCGCTTTCGGCGTAGTGGCCTGTGCAAGCGTCTTTCCGATTCTTGCGGTGCTGCTTTCAGGGATCATCAACAACGCCCGGACCAAGAAAGTCCTTCCCTTTAAATCGATCTTGTAAGTTGGGAGTATACCATGTTTGAACAAGCCTCGTTTTCAAAAATAAGCTGCGTCGTCAATGATACGGTAGCGCCCTTGATTGATAAGGTCCTCAAGGATCTGGCTATTCCTGAATTGTATATCCAGCAGGCAAAACAGATAAGCCTCCTGGATCGTTCCACCTGGTGGGGACTGCGTTCCTCCACCACGCTGGAAGAAGCCCGGACGGTGTTTTACCGGTTTTATGTGCCGGCTCAATACGAAACCGGGACCATGCGCAGGATCGCGGAAGCAGCGGATCTGTATTTGCCTGGCCGGGGTTCCATCTACGCCAAAACGATCCGTATGCTCCGGAAGACCCCGCTGATCTTTGATAGAGAAAAGCTGGAAACCCTGGTGGGAAGCGAAGATCCGGGTAAAGACAACTACGCGGTGATTTATTGCATTGTCCAGCGAGGTGCGGCTACTTCCCTCGCGGCAACCGTACTGGAGATGGGCCTCTGTGTGCCCCTGATTTCCTTTGGCCACGGCATGGGACTCCGGGATCGGCTGGGACTGCTGCGTATTACCATTCCCGTAGAAAAGGAAGTCATCTATTTCATTGTACCCAAGATTGACGCGGAACTGCTGGAAAGCGTGATCGTCCATAAGGCCCGGCTGGATCTGCCGGGGCAGGGTTTCTTGTATAAAACCTACATCCGCGCCGTGGCGGTAAACCTCCATGTGCGGCGGGGCAAACGGCACTACGCGGCCACCATGGAACAGGTTATCGCCACCTTGGATGATCTCCGGGGCTCCAGCGAATGGCGCAGGCTGGGGGCAAGCTCTGGGGACAAACCGGAGCAGGAAACCCAAGAAAGCCTCGCCTGCCTTTCCCTCATTGCCGAAGAAGGTACGTTGAATGTGTTTGGTAAGGCGGCCCTCGATGCCGGAGCAGGGGGCGCCACGTTCATCCCGCTGGAATTGCGTTCCCACCACGAAGACACCCACGCCCCCAGCTCCCATGCCCGGGAAATCTGTGATCTGGTGGTATCCACCGCCATTAAGGATACGCTCCTGGAGGAGGTGAGCCTTACGGGAATCTTTGAAGGGGAAAATCCGGGGATGCTTGAAATATCCTCGGCCCATTCCGCAGTAACCTATCTGCGGCTGATGGAAGAGAAAAAGAAGACCGGATAATTGGTTCCCTTACTGAGCCTTAGGGAAAGGAGTGGCTCCCTAAGGGCCCGCGCACGCATAAAATGC
Organism: Treponema sp.; assembly: GCA_031274565.1. GTDB lineage: Bacteria > Spirochaetota > Spirochaetia > Treponematales > Breznakiellaceae > JAIRLU01. The sequence continues at coordinate 4,395 of JAISPY010000088.1, read as the reverse complement.
AGGGCATGTTATGCTCATTGCTGCGCGGGTCCTAAGGGAGCGACGAAGGTGCGTAAGAGCGGGGACTAGTAAAGGAAAAAAAGAAAAAAGAGTATATTAGAACCATAATGGTATTACCTTGTTATCCTGAATTTGTACCCATACATGTTGCATACCAGGCGGAGATACAAGCCCGACTGTTTCAGATTCCTGACGGTGTTTCAGAATATACCTTTGCCAATCTGTATTTGTTCAGAAACCGGTATAAGTATCGTATTTCGTTACATAAGCAGAGCCTTATCATTTCCGGTGAACGGGAAGGGAAGCGCTTTTTTATGAGCCCCTGCGAGGCTCCTGAGCAGGAAATTATACGGGAGCTTTTCGAGACCCATGACTACTGGAAGGGCATATCAGACTCAGTACTGCGGCCGAACCAGGAGCGGTTTATCCAATGGGGAATCGAGATCACCGAGGATCGGGATAATTTCGATTACCTGTATCTCAAAACCGATCTGGCCCAGTTACCGGGGAAGAAGTACCACAAGAAACGCAATTTAGTAAGCGCCTTTCTCAATGCCTATAGGCATGCAGAAGAGCGGCCCTTGAGCCCGGAGATCCTGCCCCAGGCTATGGTAGTGCTGGATCGGTGGCGCGAGGATAAGGGCGCGGAGGGGGATTACCAAGCGGCCAAGGAAGCATTGGAACTGTTTACGAGTCTGGGTATGCAGGGGACCCTGTATTACATAAACGGCAGCCCCGCAGGTTGGTGTTTGGGGGAAGCCCTGGCCCAGGGGAGCATCTTTGCCGTTCATTTTGAGAAAGCCGTGGATGCATACAAGGGGATTTATCAGTTTATGAATCAGACCTTTGCGGCATCGCTGCCTGAAGGGTTTACCTATATCAACCGGGAACAGGACCTGGGGGATGAAGGGCTTCGTCAGGCGAAAATGACCTATCGGCCGTGGGGATTTGTACGCAAATACACCGGTCATTACAAGCCGTGAACCGAGACGGTAAAGCGGGGCATCCAGGACAAAACCGCCTTCTTCAGTTGATTGCTTGAGTCGATGGATCGAGTAGGATTGATCGGGTCGCTGGATCGAGTCAATGGATCGGGTCGATTGAGCGAGTCAATGGATCGGGTCGATTGATCTATTTGAAACAATAGTGCATAGTGAAAGTATCATGGATGAAGATTATCAAAGGGTTCTTGCAGAAGCCATACAAACGAGACGGGAACGTATTGAAAAATCGGAATTACCTACCTTAAAAGAAGACCTCCGTGCTTTCTATAACGCCTATGCAGTCTGGTATTCTTTGTTACTCAAAAAAAGACTGGTCAAGGAAGATCCCTATAAACAAGAGGTTCAGATAGGAGAGATTCAGGTTCCTGAAAATACCGCATTCTCAGAATTTAAAAAGGATGAACAACTCTCCATCAGACTGTCCAAGTATGATACCCAGCTTGATGTACTGGTGAATTTTTATCAGTTTAATACTACCTATTTCACCCTTGACCGGATCAAGGGTGTCCTGGGTCTTATGAAATATATTGAATGGATGAACCTCACGAAGGATTCTGCATCCCCGATTACCCAGGCGGTGGTGGAGTTGACCAATCAATTACGCCATGATGCGGACGCCCTGGAACTGGGGGGTATCGTGGGAAGCACCCAGCGTTTATCCCGATTAAACCGTTCCGTACTGGGTACTTTAAAGGTAATAGCTGATTTTAGCCGGGAAGCGTATAAACTGGAAGTGCGCAATGCCTTAGGCAACAGCATACCTGCGGGAAAAACGCCTTCTCCCGCTGAGATAAAGCTTAAAATGGCTTCTGCTATGCCTCAGCAGCCTTTTTATACGGAACTCATCAATGAATTGATACAAGAGGACTACTCCCCGACCGGTCCTGAATTGCGGGAGAACATCCTCAAGTCGCTCAAGGTTACGGAGGCTCCCCCCCAGACCGCCAATAAGGAGGTTTCACTCAAGCATTTCTTGGTTGGAGGAATTCAGTCCATCAATACGACTATCCCGACGCTTATGGAAATAGGGGTAAAACTGGATACTAATCACCATATTCTGGAAGGCCGCGAGCGGAGTATCTGGGATAAACTTATACAACTGCTGAATCTGCTCCTAAACCGGGAACCGAAACCAAGCATCTATGAGATACATATCAATTCGGGAGCCATGTCGGCCAGAGAACAGGTCAATTTTAACCAACTGCGCGGCAGAATTGATACCAAGGTAAAACAATTTACTTCCATACAGAATATGACCATAGCAAAGCTTTCCGCCATTCAGGAGGATAAGCTCATACGCTTCTTGGAACAGGCTATCAAGGACCTCCAGGCCCTCTATAAAACATTGAACGGCTTGGATGATTATTTTAAACAGACCGTTGACCAGGAAGATCGGGATCGGATAAAAGGTATAAAACCGGAACTTTCCATCTTGAAAGAGGCCTATCTCAAGGCAAATCGTCTGCGTTCTGACTACACCAGTCAGAAGGTAGAGATAGAAGAGCTCAAAAAGCTGGGTATTACGTCGACCACGTAGTACCTTCGCTCCAGGGCAGAAAGTACCGATTATCAGTGTGGTTTATCATCTGCTGGGAGGTACCCTGTACGTGTTCAGTACCTGATGAATTCGAATGTAGTTATAGTGTAACAAGGTGTATGTATGAAAAAATCCGATACCAGGGATTTCGGTTCCAAGATTATGCTGGTATGCATGGCTATCATCCTAGCGCCGGCGTCATGTAAGAGCGCCGCGGTACGAGAAGAAGCCGCGCCCATACCGACGGAACCCCAGGAAAGGCTGGTGGATCAGGGAAACCCCTCCCAAGAGCCGAATTTTGCGGAGACCCGGCCCCGGTCGCTGATTCGGGATCAGCTTACCGCAACCTTTTCCAAGGGAGAACTGGAATTGGATTTCCGGAAGTCCTATCTTGCCCAAGAAGCCCAGGTGTTTACCGCCCTGTATGAAGGGCTTTTTTCCTATCATCCCTTTACCATGGAACCGATTCCCGCGCTTGCCGCCCAATGGGAGGTTTCAGAGGATAAAAAGCAGTGGACCTTTACGATCCGGGAACATGCCCAATACTGGAATGGGGATAGGGTACGGGCGGAGGATTTTCGTGCGGCCTGGATCTCCCTACTGGACCCTCAGGCCAATTCCCCCTATTCATCCCTGTTTGATATTATCGAAGGCGCTCAGGAATACCGGACCGGGCGGCTCCGGGACCCTAAGCGGGTCGGTATTAGCGCCCGGGATGAGCGAACCCTGGTGGTACAACTCAACACTCCGGCTTCCTTTTTTCCGAGTATGCTCAGTCATCATTCTTTTAGTCCGATCCATCCTTCCATGCTGAATCAAACCGATTGGTCGGTTTCTGCACCGGTTTCTAATGGGCCTTTTTATATTGAAGAACATGACCCGGACCAGATCGTGCTGGTCAAAAATGAACGGTATTGGGATGCTCAAAACGTATCTTTGCAGAAGATCATCCTGAAGTTTACCGACGACCGGGATACTGCTGCAGCCTTGTGGAATTCCGGGGAGTCCCGGTGGATTTCCGGTGATGTGAACCTGGATCTCCTCACGGACCGGAGTGGCATCACGGTCAATCCTATGTTTGCCACCCACTATTATTTCATCAGGTCCGCGGAAAAGCCGTGGAACGATCACCGGATCCGGCGCGCCCTTTCCTTGGCCCTGCCCTGGGAGCAGATCCGGGAGGGGCATTTCCTCCCCGCGAAGACCCTCATCTACCCTATTCCTGGGTATCCCGAGGTACAAGGACTGGATAGTACGGATACGGAAGAGGCCCAGCGGCTTTTGGCGGAAGCGGGGTTCCCGCAGGGAGTGGGGTTGCCGGACCTGGTCATTAAGCTAACCCCTTCCCCGGAGGCAGCGCGCATTGGGGCGCTTATGGCGGGGACGTGGATGGAGAAGTTGGGGGTTCCGGTGAAGATCATCGTGGTTCCTTTCCAAGGATACTTTCAGTCCCTGAAACAGAACGACTACGAGGTGGGCTTTTCCACCTGGATCGGGGATTTTGCCGACCCCTATACCTTCTTGCAGATGTGGCGGCGGGATTCTAATCTGAATGACGCCCGGTACAACGATGTGGATTATGAGTATCTGATGGACAAGGCCATGACCGAAGACGGGGAAAAACGCTGGGAGACCCTGGCGGAGGCAGAAAAACTACTCCTGGACCGAGGTACGGTGCTCCCCATTTCCTATAGTCCGGCTATCAACATCGTGGACATGGATGAACTCGATGGGTGGTTTCCCAACGCCCTGGATATACATCCCTTTAAGTACTTATCCTTTAAGGCGTATAAGCCTCTGCCTGGAGTGGTTCAGGGGCCGGAACCGCGGAAAAAGCCGCGTACTTAGGGAGGG
>JAISPY010000080.1 GCA_031274565.1 Treponema sp. | reverse complement strand
TAAACGAAGCGCCTACCAATGCAACGGTAGTGTTAAGCGACGAAGTGGGTAAAAATCTCACCTATGGGGAAGTTGCCAACCGGGCCAGGGCTATTGACTACACCCTGGTAAACCCCCTGATGAGCCAGTGGATCGATACCTGGAACCGGACCCTGAACAATTAGGTATGAACCAAGATCGCCCTGGGTACATCCCGGGGAGGGGGCGCTTTCTTATTAAGGGGTACTCTTGTTAATTGAAGGCGCCCTGGTTTTTAATGTGTTCCGCAGAATATTTGAAAAGAAGTCCGTTCTGGTGCGGGAGGGGATTTTTGTCGATGTGGCGGAGCATATCGAACCCGGCCCCGGGGAAGAACGGATTTCCGCTGCCGGGCTTTGGATGGGTCCCGGCCTCGTGGACATTCACCTTCACATCGAGAGTTCCATGACCTATCCAGGGGAATTTTCCCGGGCGGTCCTTCCCCACGGCACCTGTACCGCAGTGGCGGATCCCCATGAGATTGCCAATGTTTTCGGTATTGAGGGCATCCGGGCTTTTATGGCATCCCCTGCGGAGATGGATATTTTTTACGGCCTCCCCTCATCGGTTCCCGCCACTGGTTCCCATCTGGAAACCACCGGGGGAACCATAGGCCCCGAGGAGATTGCCGCATTGGCCCCCTGCAACCAGGTGGTTTGCCTGGGGGAAGTGATGAATTTCCGGGAATTACGCGCCGAAGGGGACAACCGAACCAAACAGATCCTGCGCGCCTTTGCCCGCCTGCGGCCCCGTTTCCCCGTGGAAGGGCACTGCCCAAGAATCAGCGGGCCTGATCTTTCCGCCTTTATCGCTTCGGGGGTCTGGGCGGATCATACCCAGCAGACTCCGGCCCTGATGCTGGAAAAGATAAGCAAGGGAATGTTCATCGAATTGCAGCGGAAGTCCTTACACGAGGAGATTATCCGGACGGTGATAGATCACAAGCTCTTTGAGCATATCGCCCTGGTAACCGACGATGTGTTGCCCGATGATCTGGTCCGGGGCCATCTCAACCTCCTGGTGAAACGGGCTGTTTCTCTGGGGATGCGGCCTGAAGACGCGGTCTACTGCGCCTCGTTTACCCCAAGTCGGCACATGGGCCTCAGAGACCGGGGATCCATTGCGCCGGGCCGGATTGGGGATTTCATCCTCCTGGAGGACCTGGAAACCCTTGCGATTGCCTCGGTGTACAAGCGGGGAGTCAAGGTAAACCCGGCGGCCTTCCCCGGAGAAGAAGGTCCGGCCTTTCCCCCTCATTTTTATACCTCGGTCAAACGGAAACCCCTCAGCGCGGCGGATTTCCGTCCTCCCCTGCCCGAGGGCTTTTCAGGGGGAACGGCGCGCTGCGTTACCCTCGGGATCGAAGCCGCCTCCACCTTTACCCGGCGGGGCAGGGCGGAGTGCCCGGTACGGGACGGAAAACTCCAATGGCAGGAAAAGGGGCTTGCGCTTATCGCGGTGATTGAACGCTACGGCCATGAAGCGCCCCTGGGCTTCGGCCTGGGGGAAGGCATACTCCGGGGGAGCGGGGCCATTGCCACAAGCTGGGCCCATGACCATCACAACATCCTGGTACTGGGATCAAACGAAGCGGACATGGCCCTGGCAGCCAATAGGGTCATCACCCAGCAGGGGGGCTTCGTGGTGGTAAACCAGGGCCGGATCACCGGAAACATCAGGCTGGACATAGGGGGCATCAGCAGCAGCGAACCCATGAAGACCCTCGCCGAATCGGTACGCCTGGCCCGGGAGGCCATGAGGGAATTGGGCTACCAGAATCAGAATGAACTCATGTCCTTGAGCACCCTCTCACTGCTGGTATCTCCCGAAATAAAGATGAGCGATAAGGGTCTGGTGGATGTGGGGACCCAGGAACTGATCGGTCTCTTTGAGGATGTTGATTGAGAATGTCAATTGAGGGGTGTTAATTGGGCTATCTCATAAGCAATGTCCATATCCTCACCATGAATAAGACCATGGACGCCTATCCCGACGGAGCCATCCTCATCGAAGGGGATAGGATCCTCAGGGTGGCGGAGCGGAGCGCCTTGGCGGGGGAAGCAAAAAACCAAAACCACCGGGTCATCGACGGCAGGGGGGCCATTGCCGTTCCCGGTTTCATCAACGCCCATACCCATTCGGGGATGATCCCCTTTCGTTCCTTGGGGGACGATTGCGCGGACCGGCTCAGGCGCTTCCTCCTGCCGCTGGAGAACAGGGCCATGACCGGGGAACTGGCTTCCCTGAGCGCGCTTTACGCCTGTGCGGAAATGCTGCTGGCGGGGATAAGCTGTTTTGTGGATATGTACTATTTTGAGGATACCCTGGCGGCGGCGGTGAAGGCTTCGGGAATCCGCGCCTTTTTGGGTCAGACCGTCATGGGGGAGCCGGTCTGCGACAGCAGGGAACCCTACGGAGGACTGCTCCTGGGGGAGCGGTTCATCCAAAAATGGCAGGGGGACGAGCTTATCACCCCCATGATCGCTCCCCACGCAACCAACACCAACAGTCCGGAAAAAATCCGTGAAGCAGCAGCGCTGGCGGCGCGTTACGATGTTCCCATCACCATGCACGTAAGCGAAATGGATTACGAGATGGAATATTTTCGTAGGGCTTACGGCATGACCCCCATTGGTTTCCTCGATTCCCTGGGGGTTCTGTCTCCCCGGTTCATTGCCGCCCACAGTATCCACTCCACTCCGGAGGATATACGCATCCTTGCCCGGCGCGGCGCGGCGGTGGCGCACTGCATCGGGGCGAACACCAAGAGCGCCAAAGGGGTAGCGCCGGTGAAGGAAATGCTGGAGGCCGGCGTCAAGGTGGCCCTGGGGACCGACGGCCCTGCCAGCGGCAATACCCTTGACCTGTTTACTCAGTTCAGCCTCTTTGCGAAATTCCACAAAACCGCCCACCGGGACCGTATCCTTTTTCCTGCCTCGGCAATTCTGCAATTGGCGACATCAGGAGCGGCGGCGGCTCTCGGCATCGAAGACCAGGTTGGCAGCATCGAGCCGGGGAAAAAGGCGGATATTACCCTGGTAGAAACCGAATCGGTCAATATGTTTCCCTGTTTTGACCCCTATTCGGTCCTGGTATACAGCGCTACTGCGGCCAATACGGATACTGTTTTTGTGAATGGGCGTCTTCTCGTGCGGGGAAAAAAACTGACCGGTCTTTCACTGCCGGATATTCGCCGGAATCTGGATGAAGCCATGGGCATCTTCAGGCGGGAAGCCACGGCAATCTAACCGCAGGCCGCTCTTTTTTCTGCCGTCCAGGGTGCGCTTTCGCTTAAGCATCATGTACCTATTCGACGTTTGTATTATCAGTATTTCCAAAGGTATACCGATGTCCGCTCTGTGACGAATCCCCCATTCCCCCATCTGGAGTTATGCGCCATTATGACTGACAGTTTTGGGAGTGTGCTTACAATTCAGTACGGCGGTAGAAGATAACGGCATTATTCACATTCTTGAAGAATATTTAAAGGATATTTCGTCTACAGTAAAAGTCATAATTTTTACCAAAGATGAAGAACGGCAACCTAAAAAGAAAACATTTAAGGCAATGAAAATACATACCAAGGGCTTTAAATTTAATCGGGAAGAAGCCAATGAACGGGAATAACTTGGAAAAGGCATTTATTGATACTTGCGTATGTGTATACCTTTATTCTGATGATGAACCGGATAAGAAAGATATTTCTGAAAATG
>JAISPY010000007.1 GCA_031274565.1 Treponema sp. | reverse complement strand
GTGATGGGGGAAAACCTCGTGCTTAATATGGCAAGCAAGGGCTTTACCGTGGCGGTGTTTAACCGGACTGCGGCTAAGGTGGATAGCTTTATCCAGGGCCGAGGGGCGGGTAAGCAGATCCGGGGTTATCAGGACCTTGCCGCTTTTGCTAAAGCCCTCAAGCGGCCCCGAAAGGCCATGATCATGGTAAAGGCCGGCGAGGCGGTGGATGCTACTATCGAGCAGTTGCTCCAGGTGTTCGAGCCAGGAGACATCATCATAGACGGGGGTAATTCCAATTACCAAGACACCATCCGGCGTACCGCCTCGGTAGAATCCAAAGGGCTTTTGTACATCGGTACCGGCGTATCCGGGGGAGAGGAGGGGGCCTTGACCGGACCATCCCTCATGCCCGGGGGATCCGCTGCGGCCTGGCCCCTGGTAAAGCCCATCCTCCAGGCCATCGCCGCCAAGGTTGCAGGGGAGGTCCCCTGTTGCGATTGGGTGGGCGAGAATGGGGCGGGCCATTTCGTCAAGATGGTCCACAACGGCATTGAATACGGGGATATGCAGCTCATCTGCGAGACCTACGATCTCCTGCAAAGGGTCCTCGGACTTTCCGCCGATGAGATGGGGGATGTCTTTGATCGGTGGAACCAGGGAGGCCTGAACAGTTACCTCATCGGGATCACCCGGGATATTCTCCGGTTTAAAGATACCGATGGGGAGCCTTTGGCAGAGCATATCCTAGACACCGCAGGGCAGAAAGGGACCGGTAAATGGACGGGGATCGCGGCCCTGGAATTCGGGGTACCCCTTACCCTCATCGGGGAAGCGGTATGGAGCCGCTGTCTTTCCGCAGCCAAGAGTGAACGGGTTCGTGCTTCCAAGATTTTCTCCGGCCCGAAGATCACCAAACCCGCTGAAACCAAAGCCTTTATCAATGATTTGGAGAAAGCCCTCTATGCGGCTAAAGTGGTCTCATACGCCCAGGGTTACCTGCTGATGCGGGAGGCGGCCAAGGAATACCAGTGGAACCTGAACTACGGCGGTATTGCCCTGATGTGGCGGGGAGGGTGCATCATCCGTTCGGTGTTCCTAGGCAAAATCAAGGAAGCCTTTGACAAGAAGCCGGACCTGGAAAATCTGCTTTTGGATCCCTTTTTCACCTCGATTATCGAGGAGGCTCAAGCCGCCTGGCGCCGGGTAGTGGCCGTCGCAGTGGAGAACGGCATCCCGGTTCCGGCTCTTACAAGCGCCTTGGCCTACTTTGACGCATACCGGAGCGAGCGGCTTCCGGCCAATCTGCTCCAGGCCCAACGGGATTACTTTGGCGCCCACACCTATGAACGGGTGGATAGACCTCGGGGCGAATTCTTTCATACCAATTGGACCGGTCATGGAGCCTCTACGAGTGCTTCCACCTATACGGTCTAAACATACTTAGTTTTGGAGGTATTTTAATGGCATCATCCTTTTCTTCATCGATTCCCGCTGCTGCCGGAGCAACTCATGATCTCCTGGCCCTGGGAGCCCTGGTTACCCGTTTGGATCCGGGGATCATTCCCTTTGCGGAGGCAAGCGCCTATACGCTGCATGTTTCCGGGGGTGAGTACAACGTAGCCACCAACCTGTCCACCTGTTTCGGCTTACGAACCGCTATTGCCAGCGCCATGGTGGACTATCCCCTGGGAAGACGCATCGAATACGCGGTGCAAAAGGCTGGAGTAAGCCCCTATTTCCAGCGTTTTGCCTTTGACGGAGTCCGGGGACCGAACATGGCCATCGTGTGGAGCGACCGGGGTCAGGGGGTACGCGCGCCAGTGGTGTTTTACAATCGTGCTAACGAGGCCGCCGGCAGACTCAAGCCGGGTAGCTTCGACTGGAAACATATCTTCACGCTGGACAATGGTTCCCCCCGGGTCCGCTGGTTCCATTCCGGGGGGATCTTCTCGGCCCTCTCCCCCACCACCCCGGAACTGGTCATTGAAGCCATGGAAGCCGCAAAAAAGGTGGGAGCCGTGGTTTCCTTCGACCTCAACTACCGGGCGAAACTCTGGGCAGTGGCTGCGGCGGAACAGGGGCTTACCCCGGAACAAGCCAGCGAGGGAGCTGCCAAGACCCTCCGGAAGATCGTAAGCCATGTGGATGTCCTGGTGGGGAACGAAGAGGACCTTCAGAAGGGACTCGGGCTTAAAGGACCGGAAGTAGAATCCAGGGGATCCCAGCCTGCGGGCAAGCTCGATCCCCGAACCTTCTTAGGCATGATGGAAAGCGTGGTCAAGGATTTCCCCAATATCAAGGCTGTGGCAACCACCCTCCGGGATGTCCATTCCACCAACCGCCATTCCTGGAGTGCGGTATTGTGGCTTGAAGGTAAGAGCTATGTGGCTCCCACCGCTGAACTGGATGTATACGACCGAGTGGGGGGCGGCGATGGTTTTGCGGCAGGGCTTTTCTATGGACTGCTTTCCGGCAAAAGCCCTGAAGAGGCATTACGGATCGGCTGGGCCCACGGCGCTTTGATTACCACCACCCCCGGTGATACGTCCATGGTGAGTCTGGATCAGGTGGAAGCTTTTGCTCAAGGCGGCTCCGCCCGTATTCAACGCTAATTTCTACGTGAAAACAGCTTAGTTAGGACCCTTAGGAAAGGCAGCGTCCGCGCTCTTCCCGTTGCTGCGAAGAAGCGCGGGTTTACTCCCCTTGACGGGTGACCCAGAGCAACCCTTTGAGGGGGTCCCCCGCTGATCCCTCGTGCTCTGGGCCGACTTATTTCGATAAGAGCTGGTGCAGTTTTTCACCGAGGGCAATGGCTTCTTCGGTGGTAGGGGTGGAAGTCTGAATAAACAGACCCTTACGGCCAAAAAAGTCAAGCAGTTTTTTTGAATATTCCGCCAAATCCGTCTTGGCATCGTTGAGGTGATCCCAGTAATTATGGCGCAAACACAACACCGTTTTTCCCGCCGCCGCATCCCGGATCTTCTCCCAGTTCGGCACCTGGGGAATGGTAAAGTCCAAGCCCCGTAATCCGGGTATTTCCATCATAGCGCCCACTACGTTCTGCACATTCCCGCAGGAATGGACCACAATACCCCCTGCGGCTTCGGCAATCTTGGCATTATAGGTGACCCCGAACTCCCGATAGAGGTTTGGCGAAAGTAGTGCCGCCGTATCATCGCTCACCCGGATCCCCACTTCCCGGGGAATATGCCATACCTCATGGCTGATGCTATAGAAATTAGTGATCCGCTTCAACTGTTCCTTGATATACTGAATCGTCGCCTCGGTTACCTTTTCCAGCAGGGCATGTACCTCATCGGGATAGCTCAAGGTTGCCTCAATGAAGGAGGTATAATCCCAGATGAGGGAGGCGGTTACCAGGGGAGAAGGCACATTAACCACCCGCAAGGGTATAGCAGAATGGCTCTGCAGGTAATCGAGGCGTTTCCAGGCATCCTGATACACGGGGTTGTTCACCGGATCGGGCAGTTCCAGTTTGTACACATCCTCGACGTTCTCCTCCCGGATAAGCGGGGTTATCCACGGGTCTGCCTCATCGTTTACCTTGTACTCGCAGCCAAAAGCCGCAGCCACGATACCGATACCCTGGTTCGGCTTAATATTGGGAAAACCATAATCATAGACCCCCTCCCGTTGCGCGCTAAAATCTTCGGCCCATTTGATTTCCGCATCATCATCCTGAAAGAACTCCTTGGTTGCCCCATGAAAGGGCCCCACTTCAATGATAAAGGGAACCTCATCCAAGGTTTCAAGCCGCCAGTTTGCTCCGATTAGTTTTTTCTTGGTTTCCATGTCCAGTATTTCACTCATACATACCCCCGGTCGCTCGCTTTTTTGTAAGGTTATACCCTGCGCGGGTTTAGTAAAGGTAAGCCCCACAGAATACATCGCTATTATGATGCCCCGCGTAGGAGGATATGTCAAGCCGTCGCATTCAGGGCCAGCGCATTAAAAATTCTCGAATTGGCTATAAAACTGGCACGATCTATGCGATGATAAAGCAAGTTGATGTTCTGGGAGGGAATCATGGAAACAAGAACCAGAGCGCCGCTGGCGGAGTATTTCAAGGATGTCAAAGACCCGCTCATAGAGCGGAAAAAACGGTATCCTTTGAACGAAGTCATAATCATTACGATATTGGCATTTATGAGCATGGCCGAGGGCTGGGAAGACGGCAACGTTACCGTTGCTTGAGAATTACGGGAAGGGAAAGCGGGACTGGCTGAAAAACTTCCTGCCGCTGAAGAACGGGATACCCAAGCACGATGGGTACCGACTCGTATTCGCGCGGCTGAAACCGGAAGAGTTGGAAGCGTGCTTTATGCGGTGGATACAAGACTTGCGACTCCCGATAGACCATGAAGTGGTGGCGATAGACGGGAAAACCATACGGGGCAGCGCCGATAAGGTGAGCCTGTTTAAAGGCGGCGCATGGGGTAAGCGCGTGGGCCGCTGACAACCGGCTGGTGCTGGCCCAGATGAAAACGGACGAAAAGAGCAAGGGAAACGAAGTTTCCACAATAACCGCAATACCGCAGGTATGAGCGATGTTTGCGTTGCAAGGGAGTATCATCACGATAGACGCGATGGGCTGCCAGTACGCGATAGCCGAACAAATCGGAGCGGCGAAGGCCGATTACCTGTTTTCGTTGAAGGGCAACCAGGGAACGCTCCACGATGATGTTGTCGAATACTTTGAACCGGTAGATTTCAAGAACCCGGAAGCGGGGATACAGGTGGTAACGACGTACGAGGTGGATCACGGCAGGATAGAACGGCGGGATCAGGCGGTTACCGATGATGGAGCCTGGCTTATTGCCCGGCATCCCTTGTGGAAGTCGATAAAATCCATCGCGGGAAAGAGAGGAAATGCGGGACGGTAACGGTAAGGTGAGTATTGAGCGGCGGCAGTATGTTTCATTGCTTCCCGCGGACGCCGAACTGCCGGCCTTTGCCGCCCGCGCGCATGGGGGAATAGAAAACTCGTTACATCATGTACTTGACGTGGCGTTTCGTGAGGATGCCTGTACCATTACTCATGGCAACGCGCCGCAAAATCTCAATGGTATCCGTAAAATCGCCCTTACCCTGGTACGAAGCGACACGGAGTCGAAAAAGAGCATAAAAAAACGGCTAAAACTGCTTGCATGGTCGAATGAGTACTTTGAAAAGCTGCTTTTCCGCTCAGACCTGTCATGGATTACCGGACAAACCAGCGCTATGCCTTAATTTTAATGCGCTCGCCCTGCCTCAAAAAAAACTAGCCGAAAAGTGGTTGGATACTCAAAACAAAAACTTAAGTTATACCTCAAGCCACACCCGGCCGAGTATCGCCCAGACAGGGGGGCTCGGTTATCCTGCCCCTTTTCGCGGTTACTGCACAAGAGGTATTCCACCGCCCGATTTACCAGCGAGTTCAGCACAGACGGCTTGTACCGCCCCTTCCCACGGCGTAATTCCGCCTTGCACTCCTCACTTATGTCCCCAGACTCAAGAATCAGTTGGTACGGCGTTTTGGGCTGTTTTTTGTATATCGTTCCGGCTGTATATAACGTTTTGGCGGCCCGAATAAGCAAATACGTAGATTTGCATAGCGGGCAAAATGTGGTGGAGTAAAACCTCACAAAGGACGTAAGCCCGACAGGGGTTTTCGGAGCCTGAGCCGCCTACTGGCGGCGTCCCCAGCTTCGCTGGGGCGCATATACAGACCTGTTGAGACTGTCGAATTAGGGCTTATGTCTAAATAATAACCGAAAACCTCCGATAAAGAAGTGGAGGGGAAAAATGAAACAACAACATTCATGGGAAATCACTGACGAGTTTTGGGCCCGGGCGGAGCCGTTGA
>JAISPY010000004.1 GCA_031274565.1 Treponema sp. | reverse complement strand
CGGCCACACGCCCCCCCCCCCCCGTCTTTGTGGCGTGTTTTTTCCACCGACTCGGGGGGGGGGGGGGGGGGGGGGGGTAAATACAAAAATATCACCGGTTATGATCATGTGGCACTCCTTATAGGTTGCATGAACGGACCTATCAATCCCGCCCAGCGGTATGGCTGTCTATCATACGCGGTCCGCTGCCCAATCCCGGTAAAGCATACTCCCCCGACCTCACACTCCTGGCCAAGGGGAAAAAGGGAAAAACAAGAAAAAAAGGGCAAATCAGAACCGTCTGGAGCCATAGTTTTTTATACCCCTGCGGAAGCGTTTAGTCAAGTGCTTTTTTGTTTTTTTTATCTTTTTTTGTCTTTTTTTTCTATAGTTTCCAATCTACCGGAGCAGAGGCCTTTGGGCAGGCCAGAAGCGGGACTTCCTCGGACTGAACCGAGCATGGTAGGGTATCCGATACGTCCCCAGGTACCTGCCCGGCCCTCGGCTCCTCGGAGCGAAGCGGGTCTCAACCCTTCACGGCTTGTTTCATGGTATCCCGGTTACTGTACATTTCAAGATTTATAGGTTATTATGTAAATTATTATTGAGGAGGGGATCAATATGACTATTTTAATAGTAGACGATTCACGGCTTATGAGAAAAAGTGTCAAAACGTGCTTTGATATGTTGAAGGTTCCATGCCAATACGTGGAAGCGGAAAATGGCGAGGAAGCCTTGGAGCAACTGCAATCCCGACCTATCAATCTGGTGCTTTTGGATTGGAATATGCCGAAAATGTCGGGGATTGATTTTCTAAAACAGGTTCGGACTATGGAGCAATACAAAACTCTGCCCATCATTATGGTTACCAGTGAAGGGGCACGATACAATGTCATTGAGGCCCTCAAGTCCGGGGCCAATGATTACATCGTAAAACCGTTGAACGAAAAGAATCTGAGGGAAAAAGTCTTCAAGATCATTACCTAAAGAAACGGCAGGTACCGGGCAGCGGCGCTTGTTTTTCTGCGATAGAGCAGAATAAGGAAATGGGGAACCAAACTACACCGCCCATAGAGTGTAGGGTACTGCTTATATCCTTATTGATACAAAGCGCTGTTGCCCTGCGGTAGGTACTGGTCTTCAGAGAAAGATCCGTGTATAGTGTGATGATGCAGTTTCAGTAGAGCGTGTTACGGTAGAAGGTGTTGCCGTAGTTATTGGTGAGGGAAGGAAAAATAAGGAGCAGTAAGAAAAATAGTGGAATGCTATACGCAGCCCTTTATTGAGGTCGGTCAGTATGTTTTTCGGGAGTTCATGGGAACCCAGATTGTCGCGGCGTCTCCCTATTTTTCTGATAAAGATACGCTGAAAGCCTGGGATATTTCCTCGCTGATAGGATTCAGCGGCCAAGCTCAAGGCATCGTGGCGCTCTCTATGAACCGAAACCTGGCGATACAGCTTACCGATATTCTGACCGGTACTCCCCACACGACCATAGACCAGGATACCCGGGACGCGCTGGGGGAAATAATCAATATCATCGCGGGAAACGCCAAGCAGCGCCTGGAGAAGACCCTCAAGCTGATTATATCCCTGCCGAGGATTATAGTGGGTGAGGAGCATACCCTACAATGGCTCGCTGAAATGAGCCATCTCCTGTGTATCCCCTTTACCATTTTTGAGCATGAGGTGTTTATCCTTTCGATAGCTCTGAAGCGCGTTACGGATCCCTAAAAACCGGCGGTGTATCTTCGTACAGAAATTGCCGTACCGATACTTCCCGGGGCATACGTTTTCAAAACCAGAGAACCTGAAGCGCTTACGCAGGAACGTACCGGAAAAATCCGTTACTTGATCTTGATCTTGAATATCGAAACCGTATCTTTGACCTTAGTGATATTCGTAAAATTCTGCTTCATGATTTCCATTGATTCCGATACCAGCGTATCTATATCTACCGCTTCAGAAGAAATAGTAACCGATGATTTTTTCACCTCTGCGGTAACTGAAGTGAGTCCCTGCATCTTGTTGCCAATAACACTGCTTGCAGACAAAATCTTTTCAGAATTAGTATAAATCGCTTTTGTAATGTCCTTTATGTTTTCCAGATCATCAATAATCTGTATGGCATTATCAGATTGTTTATTAACCTGCTGCAGTATTCCACGGGCATTATCAATCACCGTATTCATTGACGTAAAAATATGCTCAAATGACGCGCTCGAATGTTCTGTTGTCTCGACTGCGGTCTCGACCGTCTCTTTAAGCAATTTTATTTGTTCCTTGATTATCTTCGATTGTTTATTCGAATGTTCTGCCAGTTTCCGTATTTCCTCCGCCACAACCGAAAAACCTTTGCCCGAATCTCCGGCATGAGCCGCTTCAATAGCGGTGTTCATTGCCAGCATATTGGCCTGACTTGCTATAGTATTGATAACCTTATTTGCATCAAATACAATAGCTGCTTGATTATGCAGCACTGCAATTGTTTCTTTTAATTTGAAAAAGGTTGTACGACCTATTTCAACATTCTGATTCAGCATCTCAGCGCCTGCGGTACTTTGTTCGAGCAGTACCGCATTGGAACCAATACTATGCATGAGGTTTTCGATAGTTGAGGAACTCTGATTGATATATATCGACTGTTTAGTGATAGTATCATTTTGAATTTTTATCGTTTTAGCTATCGTATCCAATTCTGATGAAACATGCAGGGTACTGTCATTTTGCAGGGTGATTAAATCGGTAATCCCTTTCGTTTCTTTGGTAATATTCGATATGGATGCTTCTATTTTTTTAATCATGCTCTGCAGGTCTTGGATGTTCTTTACCGCCTGTACCATTCCATCTCGTATGGTGCGTATTATGACGCTCAGATAATCAAGAAACACATTAAACCATTTTCCCAAGGTACCTATTTCATCATCTTCGTGGGCCTTGAGCCGTGGGGAAAGGTCCCCCTGTCCTTCTCCCAGCTCTTTGGAGATATGCACTGCTTCCTTAATCGGAACGCTGATTTTTTTTATCAGGAGATACATAAACCCTAAACAGATCAGCAGATCTACCAGTGCGCCCCACAGAAGCCAAGCAATAGTGCCGTGTCTTCCCACAACCAAACTAAGCGCAATAATTGACAATATCAATACCACAAAGGGTACCACTATCGAAGCAATTATGGTATGCTTGAAAAACCTGTTTATAATTGCCACAAATAATACCACCGTAATAGCAGCTATTACACCAAAAGCAATAAAAAATAAATCCATCGTCTTTCCTTTTTTAAATTTTTCTATTTTTCTTTTTTTTAATTGCGTGTGCGGGGTTCCGTTCCTGCCGGCTCGATTAGATACGATCCCTACCCCTGTTCCTCATGTAGTATGCTATCCCCCAGCCAAGCAGGAGCAAAAAAACTGCCCCCTGCTGGGTAAAGGAGGCTTATCCAGACGCACTCCCGCGGAGGCGGGATCCATAGGATCGCCTTTTGCAAAACCATACCCGTATCATCCCGCTCTGCCTGGTTCCCTTAGTTCCGGGCCAAGGACACCAGGTCCATCTTAAATACCGTCTGAGAGATTTTCAGCATAGTGCCGTCCGCGAAAAGTTCACCCAGCGCCTTGTCCAAGGCTGCGGTGAGGGCGTCGTTGCCTTTTTTCAAACAAATGCCGAATTTCTCCTCCGCTATGCCTTGCCAGACGATTTCAAAGGGGCTGTTCAAAGGCGCAATATAGTCAAAGGCCACCAAGCTATCACAGATAATCGCATCGACCCGGTGATTTCGCAATTCATCAAAGCAATGCAGCACCTTATCGTATGCATGAGGGGTGAATGAGACGCCCTTTCCCGCCAAGTCGGTCATGTACCGAGCCGAGGTGGTCTCCGCTTGGTAGGCGACCCCCAGCCCTGCGGTTTCTTCAGGACTCCGGGCCGTAACCCCAGAGCCTTTCAAGAGCACCATAGCCTGGGCATTCCCAATATAGGGCTTGGTGAAGTTGTAGGCCGCTGACCGTTCTTCGGTGATAGTTACCGCAGACATGATGGCGTCGTACTTGCCGGCGTTGACTCCTGCGAAGATCCCGTCCCAGGCTGTATTCACGAACTTGACGGTAAGCCCTAATTGTGCCGCTAGGGCCTGGGCCAACTGTACGTCAAAGCCGATGGGGGTCTTCCCGTCCACATCGAAGTACTCCATAGGAGGATAGCCGATCTCCATCCCCACCGTGAGCACCCCCGGCTCCCTGGTTAACGTCCCGGCGTCCTGCGTGGCGCCTCCGGCAAACCCACCGCCAATCATAACCAGCCCCAAGGCTGCCATAAGGACCATTCTTAGTCGTTTCATAGGTTCTCCTCATGCTTACATGGATAGGAATATACCTTTACTATCGGTTTTTTTGTCCATAAAAAAACGACTCATTTGCATTTTTATGCGTTATTTTAAGATATGAGCCAGTTCCAAAATCTGACATTTTGGAACTGGCTCATATACCAAAAACAAACGCCACAGGAAAAAAGCCCCTTAGGCCGCAGGAACGGCCCGCTTTTTGCCTGCGCCCCTCCGGCTGGCTTGGCACAACGCGGTTTTGTATGGCTCAGTACGCCGTCCCACAGATCCCTAGCGCTGTACCCGGCCTGAACCATCGCCGCCGGCGAGTTTCAGCGCTTCTTCCACCGTAACATGATTGAAGTCCCCTTCGATGGAATGTTTCAGACCGCTCGCGGCCACGGCAAACTCCAGGGTTTCCTGGGGAGGGAAGTCCATGAGACTGCCATAGATGAGACCCGCCCCAAAGCTATCCCCCCCACCGACCCGGTCCACGATATGGATCGCATACTTCCGGGATAAAAAATACTCCTCTCCGTCGTAGAGCATGGCCGCCCAGTGGTTGTCATTGGCCGAAAGGGACTCCCGGAGGGTAATGGCCACCTGCTTGAACCCAAACCGATCCTTTAAAGTCTTCGCCACTTCCTGGTACCCCTCGGCGCTTATCCTGCCGGAACTCACCGAGGTATTTTTGGCATGAATGCCGAATACGTCCGCCGCATCCTCTTCATTGGCAATGCAGAGGTCCACCAAGGGCATGAGCTTACCCAGTACTGCTCCGGCCTTTTCCCGGGACCAGAGGTTCTTCCGGTAGTTGAGGTCCCAGGAAATGGTAAGCCCCTTCGCCCGGGCCAGGGTAAGGGCCTCAAAACAAATGCCCGCCAGGGTATCCCCCAAGGCAGGGGTGATTCCGGTAACGTGAAACCAGCAAGCCCCTTCGAATATCCGGTCCCAGTCAAAATCAGCAGCCTGCGCCTCCGCAATAGCGGAACCTGCTCGGTCATAGATCACCTTGGAAGGCCGCTGGGAAGCGCCTTTTTCCAGGAAATAGATGCCGATACGCCTCCCTCCCCGGACGATCTTGCTCGTATCCACCCCGAATTCCCGGAGCTTATTCACCGCTGCCTGGCCCAGCTCATGGTTCGGCAACTTGGTCACGAAAGCGACGTCAAGCCCGAATTGAGCCAGCGAAACCGCCACGTTGGCCTCTCCGCCGCCGTAGGTTGCGCCGAACCGGGTGGCCTGGATAAAACGGTAATACCCTTCCGGTGCAAGCCGCAGCAGGATCTCCCCAAAGGTGATTATTTTTCCTTTTTTCACTTTTCCCATTCCCATAGTTTCCCTTTATAACCTGTTTTTAATAACCTGTTTTTAACCGGTTCCTTATTTTTTTTGAACCAAATGTACCGCAAATCCGCTCAGCTCTTCCTGGAGATAGATAAGCGTGATAGCCCCCTGGGGATCCCGCTTGATGCTTTCCTGGTTAAACCGGATCCCCTGCTGTTCCAGATAACGGATCGCCCGGGGCAGGCTGTGGGTGCCGATGGCGATATGCCCGTGGGCGCCAAACCCCGGGAACTTCATGAGCTCCAGGGCTTCTCCGGCAAAGATCGAATTGGCGCCTTCTTGATAGGCAAACCCAAACAGGGTACTGAAACGCTTGGCCCCCTGGACCGCCTCTGTTCCGTTTTTCGTATTGATACCCCAGTGGACCACCGCAAAGCCCAAGACGTTTTGTACCGCCTCTTTACACCGCGCGGTAATAGCGGCGAAATCTCCCCGGTTGATAAGGTCCGCAGTGGCCATCCAGGAACCGCCGCAGGCCAGGATCTTCTCGTAGGCCAGGTAGCCGGCAAGGTTTCCTCCGTGGATCCCGCCGGTGGGTATGAACTTGAGTTGAGGAAACGGAGCGGCCACTGCCTTGATATAGTCAAGGCCCCCGGACTGCTCTGCAGGAAAGAACTTGACCGCCTCAAGTCCATACTCCAAGGCCCGCTCCAGGTCCGAAGGGGTAACGCAGCCAGGGGTAATGGGAATGTTTCGTTCAATACAATGGGAAACCACGAGGGGATTAAACCCAGGACTCACGATGAATTGGGCTCCCGCGTCTATGGCCGCATCAACCTGCTCGACCTTTAAAACCGTGCCCGCCCCGACTACGATGCCGGGTACTTCCGCCCGTATGCGGCGTATGGCTTCTGGGGCCTGATCGGTTCTGAAGGTTACCTCCACGCAGGGGATGCCCCCTGCGATAAGGGCCTGCGCCAAGGGAAGCGCCTTGGCCGGGTCATGGATCGTAATAACCGGAAGGATACCGATATTTCCTAATGCTTCAAGAACAGTATGCATAATTACCTCGCGAGTACTCATCAAAGGAGCGCTCATCAAAAAAATAGCGCGTAAGCGTAGTATGGAGATACAACCCTACATTACATGGTTAATGATAGGCGATACGTAAATAGCAATCAATAGACCGTATACCCCAGGGCGACAGCAGGTACCTTCCGAATAACATCGGGTGGAAAAAATCCGGGTTAAGGCTTGTCCTGAGCATCTGCCATTTTATCCTAACCCATTTCCCCGCGTCTATCGCGCGAAGCCGGGAAAGCACTGCTTTCCGCGGTAGGTTCAGGTTCTCCGGGGAGTTGTCCCTGCGCGCCCGGCACCCGTCCCTGTTAAAACCCACTTGAGCCCGCCGCGTCTCTGCTTATCTGGTCTCTCACTCTACTTTGAAGCGGGATACTTCCCGGCTCAGAGTTTCGATTTGCTGCTTCGTCGCGGCGCTGATGTCGTTCACTTGGCTCACCGCTTCGTTGATCTGCGCCGCACCAGAGGCCATCTCATACAGGCCATTGCGGATCTCCGCGGTGATTTGCCGTAGGCCCTCGCCCGTCGTGAAAATACCCCCGCTCGCCTTCCTCATCCGCTCGGCACTCCTGTTCACCGCCGCAGATAGGCCGTGCAGCGTGGTTATCGCCTCCAGAATGTCCTGGCTCCCCTTCCCCTGCTCCTCCATCGCCTCCCGCACCAGCCTCTCCTGCTCCGTTACCGTCTTCACCCCATCCCCTATCGCCGCAAACTGCTCCCGTACCGCCTCCGTTGACTTGGTGATCGTCTCTATCGAGTCCTTGATGCGTTTGAGCACCCCGCTGATCGTCTTCGACTGGGCAGAGGAGGACTCGGCGAGTTTCCTAATTTCCCCGGCCACCACCGCAAAGCCCTTCCCCGACTCCCCCGCGTGGGCCGCTTCAATCGCCGCGTTCATCGACAAAAGATTCGTCTGGCTCGCGATGGTTTCCATCACCCCGTTGATTTCAAGCAGCCCCGCCGATTCCTTGGCGATGGTCTCGATGTCCCGGGACACCGCCTCAAGCCCCGCCCGGCCCGTCTCCGAGGACTCCGCGAGCCGCACGACGTTCCCGCTGTTCCGCACCAGGGTCTCGGTTACGCTCTCGATATTGGCGAGCATCTCTTCGATTGCCGACGACGAGTGGGCCACGCAGTCCGCCTGCTGCCGCACCTGTTCACTCAGAGTGTCGATGCTCTCCACCACCTCCCCCATGACCGCGCCGGTTTCTTCCACGCTGGTCTGCTGATTTCCTGCCTGGGTCTTGATGTTCTGGATGTTGGCGGTGATCTCGTGGATGGAAGCGGCGGTCTCGGTCATATTGGCGGCAAGGGCGGTGCCGGTTTCGGAGAGTCCTGCGGTCTCCCGCTTGATGGCCACGACTAAGTGCTTAATGGTGTCTATGGTGCGGTTGAAGAAGTG
>JAISPY010000230.1 GCA_031274565.1 Treponema sp. | reverse complement strand
CCCCCCCCCCCAAAACACAACCGTATAATCATGTAAAACCATAGAAACCTCCTCGTGAACGGACCTGCCAAGGCCGCTCTGTAACTGTATAGGGTTTATGCCGCTCAAGCCCATTCCGCTGACCAATCCCGGCAAACCAGTCCCCGCAGGGAATGTACGCCGTGCTTCTGGCCTAGAGAGAAAAGGGAGAAAAGAGGAACGGTTTGGAAACATAGTTTTTTATACTACCACATGAGGGTTTAGTCAAGTACTTTTTGCCAGGGCAAGCGCAGGTACACGGAAAACGCCTAAAAACAGGTCTGGAGTCGCGTAATCCGAAATCCCCAGGGCGGTTTGGGTTTCTTCAAAATCCTATGATTTAAAAAGTACCTGCCCTTGCCCTATCAGGATAAACGCATCGAACCATTGCGGGAGTACCGAGGCTTTTTTCTGGTCTCCCGCATTTTTTTCTATAATTGGCCGTAGGCTGCATTCGCCACAGGGGTACCCCAGGAACGGCCCACGCATCATGCAGTGGACCGTAGTTCGACCACGCCCGTTTTCTTCTTTCAATAATCCTTGCGCCGTAGCTTTTTCAGCTCGAAAAAAATCATCCCCGAAGTCAGCAGCATCGAGAAACCATCAGCCACCGGGGCGGAAGCAATCACTCCGGAAAGCCCCCAGACCCGCCCAAAGATCAGCATACAGGGAATCAGTACAATACATTGCCTGAGCATGGAAAGGAGGATGGAAATCTTAGGCCGTCCGGTAACCACAAACACATTGGATGACACGATCTGGAACCCGTTCAGCGGGAGCAGGAGCAAGACGGTCCGCATGGCCCGGGGGGTAAAGTACAAGAGCTCAGCACTGCCCTCCGGCGCAAAGAGCCGTACCAGCCAATGAGGAGCCAACTGCACCAGGATAAACCCTGCGGTACATATCGCGGTGGCTGCGGCGATTGCCCGGAGATACGCGCTCAACACCCGGTCAAACTGTTTTGCCCCGTAATTATACCCGAGTATGGGCTGGGCTCCCTGATTGATACCGAATATGGGCATCAGGACAAACATGGAAATGGAAGTAACGATATTCATCCCCGACAGGGCTATATCCCCGCCATTGGCAACCCCCAAGGCTGCCTCTCCATACCAGCCCATGCTGACATTGTAGAGCAGTTGCACCCCGGACATGACAAATTGCAGTAAAAACTGGGCCGACCCAAAGGACATGATCTGAAAAATGATACCCAGCGCAGGCCGAGTACAAAACAAACGTTTCAGTCTCAGCCGGATAACCGCTTGCTTGCTCACATTAAAGGAAAGAATCCAGAGCGCGGAGACAAACTGGGATAGGATCGTCGCCCACGCCGCTCCCTCAACCCCCCAATGAAACAGAAAAATGAAGACCGGATCCAAGAGCATATTCATCCCCGCGCCGATGAACATACTGACCATGGTTATCTTAGGGAAGCCCTGGGCCCGGGTACAATGGGAAAAGCCGAAGCTGACCATGCTGAACACCGAACCGTAGAGGATAATCCGGTAATAGCTGCGGGCATAGTCCAGGGCAGCGCTTCCCTTTTGTGCGCCCAGCAGGGAGAGGATCGGCTCCATGCAGATGAGGCCGCTGATCATGATCACCAGGCCCATAGCGGTTAAGAGCAAGAAACAGTGGTTCAAAGCGTTTTCCGCTTCTTCCCGGCGCTTCTGCCCGAGCCGCATGGAGATCATGTTGGCGGATCCCACCCCGAAGAGCATGGAAAAGGCCATAGTTATCGTCATCAGCGGCAGGACCAAGGCAAGGCCGCCCAGGGCCGTCTCGTTCACCCCCCGGCCTACGAAGATCCGGTCCACCACATTGTAGAGGGCATTAACCAGCATCCCGGTAATCGCCGGTACGGAGAACTGGAGCAGCAGCTTACCCACCGGCTCCGTACCGAGCCGGTCCGCGGCGTCGACCGGTACCGGTGTATACGGTTTTAGCGGTGTTAGTTTTAATGGAGACAAAGCGTGTATTTTCCTTTATGGCAACGTAAGGTTATCCGGTGCAGTGGGGTTCTGTACAAAGCTACCCCTTTACCGCATCGGCCGTCAGGCTATCCGGTCCCCAGCTATACCGGAGGACGAGAGGCAGGGCATAAGTCCGCACAAGACCCCAGAAC
Source organism: Treponema sp. (assembly GCA_031274565.1). Lineage (GTDB taxonomy): Bacteria > Spirochaetota > Spirochaetia > Treponematales > Breznakiellaceae > JAIRLU01. The sequence goes on along the minus strand of JAISPY010000230.1, from coordinate 2,346 downwards.
GGCACATAGGCCGGCGTATGTTTTTTCGTTCCCTTGATAACAATCATGAAAAATTCCTCTTTATGATGCAGTGTGGTCATCATGATAGCATAGGCGGCAAGATACTACCACCTATACCTAAGGGGAACCTTCACCGGAGCTTCCCGCTGGCGTCCCTGTATCGCAGTTCGTTTCCGGTGAATTGGCTTATTTATACGAGGCAGTTCAAAAATGTCAGATTTTGGAACCCGCTCATAGGTTAAGGAACAACCAGATAGGGGATCCCTACTGGACACAAGGGATGCTCATTCATTATAATACTATTTAAGCAATCCGCGCATACCCCGTTGCGCCGGAAACTTCAGTTCCTAAAGAAGCTGGCAGTTCCCTGAGGAACTGTACGAGGAGGTCAGTTGTCGGATAAGGATTTACGGATTAATGAACAGATTCGGGTGCGGGAAGTTCGCCTCATTCGGGATGAGGGTGAACAACAAGGGATTATTCCTACCCTGGAGGCCTTGGCGATTGCCAAGGCACAGGGGCTTGATCTCGTGGAAGTTGCCCCCCAGGCGGTTCCGCCGGTGGTCAAAATCCTGGATTACGGTAAGTTCAAATTCGAGAATGAAAAGAAGGTTCGGGATTCAAAGAAGAAGCAGAAGCTGCTGAAGCTCAAAGAGATCCGTATGCAGCCGAAAATCGACGAACATGATATTGAGTTCAAGTCAAAGCATGTTCGAGAATTTCTCGCCGAAGGCAACAAGGTTAAAGTAACGGTCCGCTTCAGAGGCAGGGAACTGGCCCATACCGAACTGGGATTAGAAGTCCTCAAGGATGTGCTTAAACGGCTTGAAGGGGACTATGTGATGGACAAAGTGCCGACCATGGAGGGCCGGTTTATGTCTATGGTCATAAGCCCTAAGTCCAAGAAATAAGGGCGTATCTATACAACCATTTTTTATATTGAGGGTGGCATGATGCCAAAAATGAAGACCAAGAAGAGCGCGGCTAAGCGCTATTCTTTCACCGGGACGGGGAAGGTAAAATATAAAAAACAGAACCTTCGCCATATTCTTACCAAGAAGTCAAGCAAACGGAAGCGGAAGCTTCGTCATGCCGGTATATTGTCCTCCGACAATGTGGGGGCAATCAAAAAACGGTTATTACCTTACGGATAGGAGCAGGGTGGTATGTCACGAGCAGTAGACGGTTCACGCAGAAAGGACCATCGGAAAAAGATACTAAAACAGGCGAAAGGCTATTGGGGCCGCCGCCATTCAAACTACAAAACCGCTAAAGACGCGGTTGCCAAGGGGCTTTTTTACGCCTACCGGGATCGGAGAGACCGGAAGGGTGACTTTAGGAAGCTCTGGATCATCCGCATTAACGCGGCTTGCCGGGGGGAGGGCATTTCCTATTCCCGGTTCATAGACGGCCTCATTAAGGCGGGGGTAAGCATCAACCGGAAAGCCCTGGCTTTCCTTGCAGTGGAAGATATGGTGGCCTTCAAGTCGGTGGTATCTCAGGCTAAAGCGGCATTGGGGGCATAGTCATGGGTACGCTGGAACACGTCAAATTACTGGAAAGCAAGGTCGATAACGCCATTGGTTTTGTGAAGCGGCTCACCGAGGAAAATAGCCGTCTAAAAGAAGAAACCAAAGGCCAGCAGCAGCGGATTGAGGAATTGGAACAGGTGATTCAGGGCTGTAAAGAAGATCAGGCCCGTATTGAAGAAGGTATCCTTTCGGCGCTCAATCGGCTCAATCAGTTTGAAGATGCCATGGAGGAGCATCTTTCCCAGGTATTAACCCTTACGGAACAAGGGGGGCATGAAAATGGAGGCGATGGAGCGCCTCCGCCCCCTAGCAATACCACGGAAACGAATCATACCTAAGAGGTGTCCATGTCAAAAAGTGCTCAAGGTTTAAAGAATGTTCGATTCTCAAAGCATGATTTTGTAAAAAATGATTTGCGTATCGAAATATTGGGAACCTCTTTTTCTATTGCGGCGGAAGAAAATCCCGTGTATCTTGAAAGCATCTTGAACAATTACCGTTTAGCCGTTGAAAGCACTCAAAATTCAACGGGTTTACGGGACCCCCTGAAGATCGCCATTCTCACGGGATTTCTGCTCTGTGATGAAATACAAAGAAGATTCAGCCGGGAAGCGCTGGAAGAAGACGCGGAAGCCCATGAAGCCGAACAGATTACCTTAAATTTGATCGCCCGCATCGACGAAGCCTTATCCTATGGAAGCACTGATTTATTCAATCGAGAATAAATCAGTGCTTCCTTTAATGTGGTTTTTCGCAGTTTTCCGCAGGAAAACGAGAAAAACAATAAGGCAACGCTGATTAGCGTCAAGTTAAT
>JAISPY010000213.1 GCA_031274565.1 Treponema sp. | reverse complement strand
TCAAGGGAAGGAACGTCAACCCCTTCTGAAAGACAGCGGACATTGTTAAGGATATGGCATTGTCTGAGGGAAGGGTCGGCGGATTTTAACCATTGGAGTTTTTGTTCCCTGGTTTGCGCGCCCATTGTGCCGTCAACGTGATCCGCCTCGACGGTAACGATCCCGGCCCGTTCTCTTTCGGAGAGGATTTCAAAGTAGGCTTCCCGGCAATCGTTAAAGGCGGCGGCGGTGGCCTTGGATATGGCGATGTTCTGGCAGAAGGCAACGGCGCTCCGCATGGGGGCGGGGTCTACTCCGGCAAATAATTGTTGGTCGGTAAGGGATTTTTTTGAAAGGGCATTGATACAGCCGATTATTTTCAAGGCATCCTCGGCATCTACCTCGGCGTTCTTTTCTTCAATGGATTTTTTAAGGTTTTCTTTTAATTGGCCTTCCTCGATAGTAAGGACCAGCACTTTATAATCAGAGAGCAGTTTTTTATCAACCGCCTCGCCAAAACCGATACGGTGCATTTCTTCGCCATAGAGGGCGGTATCGTCCATTGAACATAAAACAGCCTCGGCTTCGCGAGCCTTCTTTTGGGCGGCGTCGGAATAAAGCCGGGGGGTGGCGGTCATATACATCCGCTTTTTGGCTTTAAGAAAATTGTTGTCGTGGACTTTCACAAAGGCCGATTCATCGGCGCCGGCAAGGGTTACGCCTGTTGTCCTGTGGGCTTCGTCGCATACGATTAAATCAAAAGTAAAGCTATCCTTTTTCCGGCGGTTGATTGATTTTTGGACTTCGCTGATTACATCAATACTTTGATAGGTGGAAAAGACCACTACCGCCCCGCCGTCCTGCTGGTTAAACCGGGCAAGGTTATACTGGCGGGTGATGTTCTTGATATTGGTCGAGGCCGGAAGCGCAAGGTCGGTGAGGGTCACCACTGAAACATCGTCGGGCGCTTTAGCGCCTCTGGATTTTGACACTCCGGCATCGGAACAGATACAAACAGGGTATAGGGGTTTTGCGGCCTGGAATTTCCATTCCCGCAGAGTTTGCCCCAAGATAGCGCCGTTGGTGGAGTACTTCAAGAACGTGAAAGACCCGCGCATAGAGCGGAAAAATCGGTATCCTTTGAACGAAGTCATCATCATTACGATAGTGGCGTGTATGAGCATGGCCGAGGGCTGGGAAGACGGCAACGTTACCGTTGCTTGAGGATTACGGGAAGGCGAAGCGGGGCTGGCTGAAAAACTTCCTGCCCTTGAAGAATGGGATACCCAAGCACGATGGGTACCGGTTGGGGGAGAGCACGGTTGAAACCGGAAGAGTTGGAAGCGTGTTTTATGCGGTGGATACAAGACTTGTGGCTCCCGATAGACCGGGAAGTGGTGGCAATAGACGGGAAAACCATATGGGGCAGCGCTGATAAGTTCGCGTGTCTAAAGGCGGCGCATGGGGTCAGCGCATGGGCCACCGACGACCGGCTGATACTGGCCCAAGTGAAAACGGAGGAAAAGAGTAAGGGAAATGAAGTTTCCACAATTAACGCTTCGGGCCTAAAGACCTTCGGGGTTCCGCAGGACTAAAGATGCGGGGCGGCTGAAGCGTACAGGCGCTTGCCCGGTGAGCAAGCGTCCGCCTAAGCATAGGCTTATGTCCTTATGCCCTGCTGTTTCAGTTGCAGCTCCAGCGGAGGCTGGTCGCAGAGTTCCGACGGGCCGAAGTACTGGATCCCCCCGGGATACAGAAAACTGGTGGTAATCGCCCAGGTATCCCGGGCCGCGGCAAAGGTCTTAAAGGGCGCTGCTTCAAGATCCACTAGGGCCTTACGAATCACCGGTTTCTGAGAACCATGACGCCATTCCAGGTGCATCATCATGGTAAGGGGGACCCCGCCGGGAATCCATTCCTCAGGAGGAGCGGTGAGGTTTCTCACGCAGGAAATATACCCAGTCAGTCCTGAGGCGATGAGCACAAAGGCACTCAAGCCCAGGGAATACCCGTAATTCGCGTCGAAATTGCTGGGAAAAGCCGAGCGGCCCTCATACCCAAAGAAGTGCCCCAGGGCGTTGAATTTCCCTTTATAGGCGCCCTCCTGCTTTAAGCGGGCAAGCCGCTTCTCCACCATCCCCATGAGGAGCTTTTCCGTCTCGATCCGGGAGACCTGAACATTACCGTGCGGGTCCCGGTCCATGAGCAGTTCCCGGGCAATATCCGCCGGAAGACTCCCTAAGAGTTCCCGGGAGGCGGGGGAGAGCTTCCCGCTGAGAAAGGCAACATGATCCCCTAAATTAGGAAGGGCCGCTAATGCCTCCTCCGATGCAGCTATGGTATCGTTAAGCTCAGTGATGAGCCGCCTCATCTCCGGGATATATTCCACCAGCCCCTCAGGGATGAGGACCACCCCAAAGTATTCTTTGTTTTCCGCCCGCTTAACCACGGAAGTGCAGATCTGGTCTACCACCTGATTCAAAGACCACTGCTGGGCCGCCACCTCCTCGGAGATGAAACACCTATTGGGCTGGGTTTGGAGGGCGCATTCCAGGGCGATGTGACTGGCCGAACGACCCATGAGTTTAATGAAATGCCAGTATTTCTTCGCGCTATTCGCATCCCGGGCGACATTGCCGATGAGTTCACTGTAGGTTTTTACCGCAGTATCAAAGCCGAAGGAGGCTTCGATATGTTCGTTCTTGAGATCCCCGTCAATGGTTTTGGGACAGCCGATGACCTGGATAGGTGAACCTTGATTCAGAAAATACTCCGCCAAGAGCGCGGCGTTGGTGTTGGAATCATCTCCGCCGATGATGAGCACCGCGTCCAGCTTGAGCTTTTTGGCGGTTTCCAGGGCCGCGGCAAACTGTTCCGGGGTCTCAACCTTGGTCCGGCCTGAGCCTATCATATCAAAGCCGCCGGTATTCCGGTACGCGTCAATGACCGGTCCGGTCAGCTCCCGGAATCTGTTTTCCGTAAGCCCGCTGGGGCCGTCGAGAAAACCATAGAGCCGGGAACGGGGATTTCCCCGCTTGAGACCGTCATAGAGGCCGGCGATCACGTTATGGCCTCCGGGAGCTTGCCCGCCTGAAAGGATGACCCCGGCGGTTAATGCCCGGGTCATGGATTCATTGGACTTCCCGGTTTCGGTTACAAAGCGTACCAGGGGTTTGCCATAGGTGTGTTTGAACAAAGCCCTGAGATCCGCCTGATCCGTGACGGATTCGGTGGGAGCGCCCAGGGAAAGGGCGATAGTGGTAAGTTCCTGGGATAAGGTCCGGGGAACCTTGGGTTGGTACCCGTAACGGGCTTGCTGTAGGGCGGATATTTCCATTCCGGTATCTCCTTGATGCTCTCGGGGCCGTAAACCCGGTTGAACCTAGGGTTTGTACGGTAAAGAAGGCCCCCTCTTATAGGAATCACTCAACATGACAATCGTCCACATTTCAACGATTTTTCACTTTTTCACCAATACTAGCTGAATTCTGTTTTCTTGTCTATCTTGTTTTTCGAACTGCCAGGAAACCGCTGCACCCCCTCAAGTAATGTTCCACGTCTATCCGGCGGTATCAACGCTATTTACGGCACACGTTTTTTGTGCTAGGATAGATGCGTATGCGTATCACCATAGCTCAGATCAATTCCACCATCGGCGACTTTACCGGCAACCGCGAAAAAATTCTACGCCTGATCCGTAAAGCCCAAGGAGAACACCGGTCCGACCTGGTGCTCTTTCCTGAATTGGCGATCTGCGGGTATCCTCCTATGGACCTGCTGGATCAAGACCGGTTTGTTGAAATGAACATCCGAACCGTACATATCCTGCAGCGGGAAATCCCCGAAGGGATTGCCGTGGGGCTGGGCTTTGTGAACCGGAACCCCTACAGTCGGGGCAAGTCCCTGGTGAACGCCTATGGGATTGTGCTGAACGGGCAATTGGTTTTTCAGCAGATCAAGACCCTGCTTCCCACCTATGATGTGTTTGATGAAGCCCGTAACTTTGAAAGCGCCCGGCAATGGCCGGTCTTTGCATGGAAGGGGGAGCGCATCGGGGTGGCAATCTGTGAAGACGTATGGCGGGAAACGGATATTCCCGGTACGAGCTATCTCCGAGACCCGGTGCAGGAACTCCTGGACCAAGGTATCAGTCTGCTCTGTGTGCCTTCGGCTTCACCCTATATCGCGGGGAAACTTAAGGTCCGCCGGGCTTTGGCGGAACGCATCAGTATCCGGGGTAATATCCCCCTGGTGTATATCAATGCGGTAGGGGCCAATGATTCGATCTTGTTTGACGGACGCTCCTTTATCGTTGCCCCGATGCCTGAGGGACTCAGGTCCGGAGCGGCCAAGGATTATCCCTTGCGGCTCATGGCTAAAGCCTTTGAGGAGGACCTGCTCACCTGGGAGCCTTCGGATCCCCCAGGAGCGGCGCTGCAGATAGAAACGCCGGAGGCGGATCCCTTCCAGGTTGGCTTGACCAGACCGGAACTGGATATACTGGAAGCCGCCCTGGTTATGGGTATCCGGGAATACATGCACAAGTGCGGTTTTACCAAGGCCCATCTAGGGCTTTCCGGAGGCATTGATTCGGCCCTGGTGGCGTATTTGGCGGTACAGGCAGTGGGGAAGGATCAGGTGGTTTGTTTCAGTATGCCTTCCCGGTTTTCATCCCCAGGTTCTAAGGATGACGCGGCGGAACTTGCCGCACGGCTGGGATGCCGGTATGTGAGCCTGCCCATTGAGCCGGTGTTTACCAGTTTCCTGGCTACCCTGGATGAGGTCTTTGAGGGGCGGCCCTTTGATGTGGCGGAGGAAAACCTCCAGGCCCGGATCCGAGGCTCCCTGCTCATGGCTTTTTCCAATAAATTCGATTCCATGCTACTTACCACGGGAAACAAGAGCGAACTTGCCATGGGGTATTGTACCTTGTATGGTGATATGAACGGCGCCCTGGGGCCTATCGGCGACCTCTTTAAGACCGAGGTGTTTGCGCTGTGCCGGCGTATCAATGAAAAGGCCCAGGCTGCCCAGGGCAGGGGGATTATTCCTGAGGAGATTCTCAGAAAGCCCCCTTCGGCGGAACTCCGGTTCAATCAAAAGGACGCGGACAGTCTTCCCCCCTATGAGCAACTTGACGAGATTCTGAAGCTCTATCTCTTCGAGAATCTCTCCAAGGATGCAATCAGCGCCCGAGGCTTTGATGCGGAACTGAGCGGGTGGATTATCAAGACCGCGGCCCGGGCTGAGTTCAAGCGCCGGCAGGCCCCGCCAGTGCTGAAGGTGTCCAAGCGGGCCTTCGGTATGGGCCGCCGTATGCCCATCGCCCGCACCCTCCACGAACTCTAATTTTTTCTCTCACCGCTCCTGGGAGGACGCGCTGGGGGCGGGGAAGCGGGCCTTCCCTATTGGGCGGTCTTGCTGAAACAGGAGTATTTCGGCAAGCTCCAGTCCCCTGCTTCAACCTGAGGTAGCTCACTTGGCCGCTCCTATCCATCCATAAGCTCCCAGCCGCTGGCCTACCGGATGATGCGGTGGCGCTACTTCTTGTGGCGGCGATCGAGTTCGTCCAGCACCTCCGCCACACTGACCCCTTCCCGGGTCATCAGCGCGGTGGTAAAAAAAAGCAGGTCCGCTGCTTCCCAAACCACTTCCCCGTGGGTCTTGGCAGTACAGACTTCTGCAGCCTCTTCCAGGATCTTTTCCCGAACCAGCGTATGGTCCAAGGTCGCGGTGTACGAGCCTGGAGGGGGATTGCGGAACCGATCCGCAATAATGGCTTGCAGATA
>JAISPY010000207.1 GCA_031274565.1 Treponema sp. | reverse complement strand
GCCGCGTCAAACACGATGAGCGTCCCCTTATCCAGGGCCGCATCGACCAGGGCGCACAACTGTTCCCGGGTGGCGGCGGCTCCCGTGGGGTTGTTGGGGGAACAGAAATAGCACAGGCCCTTGACCGGAAGACGGGAAAGATCGGGGAAGTAGTGGTTTTCCGCAGTACAGGGCAGGTAGCGGATCCCCGCGTACCCGGTCCCCGCCCAGGGACCGGCTGCGCCGATGAGCACTGACCCATCCACATATACCGGATAGGAAGGGTCCTGCACCGCCACCTGCGTACCGGCGCCAAAGAGGAGCTGGAGCCGGCCGATGTCGCATTTGGCCCCATCGGAGATGAAGATTTCATCCGCCCTGCATTGTCCCTGGTAAAACACCGCGCTGATCCGTTCACGGAGCGGGAGGAGACCCTCATCGCTGTAACCAGAATACCCCTCCTCCGTACCTAGTTGCCGGGCACCCTCGATCAGGCCCTGACTGATATGGGGCAGAATGGGTTCGGTGGTGTTCCCCACTCCCAGGCTGATGATCCGGGCCTCCGGGTGGGTGGCAGCAAATTCCCGCCGCCGCCGGGCGATCTCAGGAAACAGATACCCTGCTTGTATGTTGGCGATACAGGGATTCCTGCGTAGCATCATGGTTCTCCTTTTCGGTTTACGGTCTTCCCCAGGGGTAGTAAGGTGGCAAAATAGTCCGCTATGGTTTCCTTGCGCCGGATCATGGTAACCGACCCATCAGGACGCAGGAGCAATTCTCCGCAGCGGAGCTTGCCGTTGTAGTTAAAGCCCATAGCCCTGCCGTGGGCTCCCGCATCGTGGATGACCACCAGGTCCCCGGTCGTTTCACCCACATCAATGATGGGCAGCTGCCGCTGTACCGCGAATTTATCGTTATTCTCGCAGAGGCTTCCCACCACGTCGTAGGTTGCAATGGCAGGGGCGGTTTCTTTACCAGGGATGGTGATGTGGTGATAGGCCCCGTATAGCCCCGGCCGCATGAGATCCGCCATACACGCATCAAGCCCGATGTATTCCCGGTAGATGCGCTTGCGGTGTACGGCCCGGGCCACGAGCCAGCCGTAGGGACCGGTTACGACCCGGGCCCATTCGGTGTGTATCCCCAAGGGAGCCAGTCCCGCAGGAACGATGATAGCGTCGTAGGCTTTTTTAATGCCCCCGGCGAGGTAGGCATAGTCTAAGGGGGCTTGTTCTGGTTTATAGGGAATCCCTGCGCCTCCCCCCAGGTTCACGAATTCCATCCGGATACCGGTTTTTGCCTGAATCTCCGCGGCCAGCTCAAAGAGGATCCGGGCGGTTTCAATATGATAGTCCGGGTTAAGCTCGTTAGAAGCTACCATGGTATGGAGGGCGAACCGTCGGGCGCCCTTGTCCCGCAGCAGGGGAAAGGCCGTAAGGAGCTGCTCCCGGGTAAAGCCGTACTTGGCCTCTTCGGGTTTCCCGATGATGGCATTCCCCCCTTTGAGCGGGCCGGGGTTGTAGCGGCAGGAGATGAGATCCGGTATCCGGGCGCTTGCCTCAAGAAAGGCGATATGGGTGAAGTCGTCCAGATTGATGATCGCCCCCTGATCCAAGGCCGCGCGGTATTCCGCTGCAGGAGTCTCATTGGAGGTAAACATCACCGCTTCCCCCCGAATCCCCACCATCTCTGCTAACCGCAGTTCCGGGAGGCTCGAACAGTCCGCACCGAACCCTTCTTCCGCGAGGATAGTGAGAATAGCCGGGTTCGGCAGCGCCTTAACCGCATAGTGTTCCTGGAATGAAGGAAAGATCGAAAAGGCCCGAGAGATGGCCCGGGCATTGTGCCGGATTCCTGCCTCATCATAGAGGTAGAACGGAGTGGGATACTGCCCCACCAGCGCCTCAAGCTGGGCCTTACTCAGGGGAAAGGACTTAGGCTGCCCCATCATCCCAGATACCCTTGTACCTTCAGGAGTTCCGCGTTCAAGACGCCGCCTCCCGCAGCGCCCCGGATAGTGTTGTGGGAAAGGCCCACAAAACGCAGATCAAAGATGGGGCAGGGCCGGATTCTCCCTACGGTAACCGCCATAGCCTTGTCCGCGTCCCGATCTTTGCGAGGCTGGGGACGGTTCGCTTCCTCCCGGAGGAGGATGGGGTGTTTAGGCGCCATGGGCAGGTCCAGTTCCTGGGGCAGACCGGTAAAACCCGCCCACAGGGTTTTCACTTCCGCAATGGAAGGCTTTTTATCGCCGAATTCCAGGCTGACACAGGCGGTGTGCCCGTTCACCACCGGCACCCGGTTACAGTGGGCGCTGATTTTCGGCGCGGACGCAGGCTCGATCTGCCCATTCCGGATCTCCCCCAGGATCTTGAGAGGCTCCAATTCGGATTTCTCCTCCTCCCCGCCGATGTAGGGAACCACATTGTCGATGATGTCCAAGCTGGGGACCCCTGGGTAGCCTGCGCCGGAAACCGCCTGCAGGGTGGTAACAAAGGCACGGCGTACCTGGTAGCCCCTGTTGAGCAGCGCATAGAGGGGGGTCATGTAGCTCTGAATAGAACAGTTGGGCTTTACCACGATGAAGCCCTTCCAGCCCCGGGCCTTTTGCTGGATCGGAATGATAGCCGCGTGATGGGGATTCACCTCCGCGATAAGCATGGGCACATCCGCGGTCCAGCGGTTGGCCGAGGCATTGGAAATCACCGGGATTCCCCCGGCGGCATACGCCGATTCCAGGCAGAGGATTTCCTCCTTCCCCATTTCCAGGGCGGAAAACACAAAGCCAAGCCGCCCCTGCTGTGCGGCGCTGAGGGCCGATGCGACCGCATTGGCATCCTGGAGGATGAGTTCCCCCACCCCCGGCCCCCAGGTTGTGGCAAGCTGCCAGCGGCCTGCCATAGCTTCTTGGTATGATTTACCGGCGTTCCGGGGGGAAGCTGCCACATACTGTACCTCAAACCAGGGATGATTGGCCAAAAGTGCAATGTATTGCTGCCCCACCATACCCGTGGCTCCCAGCACACCGACCGGAATCTTTTGCATAGTTGCTCCTTTTTCTTGCTCCAAGGATTCTTTTTCAAGGATGCACGTTAGTATAGCATATCCGCATAATGGTTCAAGAGCCTGCCTTCCGAGCATAGCAATCGTAATGCCTAATAAATAAACCGAGCCGAAAAGACGGATGCCTAATAACTAAAAATCGAGCCCAAAATATACTGGTTCTATCCCGCAAGGAGGAACCGAATGAGGGTAGCTATGCACCGCAGACAGGAAATTATCAAGACAAATTACAAGACCTACCAGGGAGCCGGGAAGAAAAAGCGGGGAGCAATCCTCGACCGGCTCGTACCTACGACCGGGATGAACCAGGACTACCTGGCGACAACGCGGGGGCGCTACGTCCCCAATGAGAGCGGCACCCGGACGAGCCGGAAGAAGCGGGCAGAGGGGAAGCGGGGCGGGAGGCCGCCCGTGTACCGGAGCGCCGCCTTCGTAAAGGCGCTGACCGGCATCTGGGACTTCTTCGATTATCCCTGCGGGAAGCTCCTTTCCCCGCTCATCAGGGGAACCCTCGGCTTTCTTGAGGAATC
>JAISPY010000116.1 GCA_031274565.1 Treponema sp. | reverse complement strand
TATCCCGCAGTACCAAAAGGTGCCGCTCCTCGTTAAGAAAAGGAACCGTAAGGGGGATCCGTTCCCAGCTTCCGATACCGGCTTCCACCCGCGATAGTTCAGCGGTAATCGCCGCTTCGCGGCCCTTGTAGGCAAGCAAGGCGCCTCCAGGCGCAAGGAGCCGGAAAAGCCCTTTGAGAAGCTTCGGTTCCAGCGGACGGAAGGCCCGGAAAGTGATGAGCTGAAAGCGCCCCGGCGCGGCCTTTTCCATTTCCCCTTCTTCCACCACCACATTACGCAAGCCCAGTACCGCCTGGATAGTACGAAGAAACCCCGCTCGCCGTCCCATCCGTTCAATGAGGGTAAACCTATATCGTTCGCTATGGGCAAGACTTATGGCCAAGGGGATGCCCGGTAGCCCCGCGCCGGAACCGGCGTCCGCGATACGCAGCGGAAATCCCGGCATGGCTTGGGCCAAGCGGAAGATGATTCCCAAGGGACATAAAGAATCGAGGAGGTGCTTAACCACCAGTTCTTCCCGATTCCGCGCTCCCACCAGCTTATAAACCGGGTTAAACCGTTCAATCTCTTGGATATAGGTTTCGAGTGCCGAGATAATCGTCGCGGTCCGGGGACCGAGCAGTTGTGCCATATCCGGGTCTGCGGCGCATAAGCACCCGATTCCCGCTTCCAAGAGGGTATCATTACCCTCAGGCTTGCTTGGTTCCTGAGGTTCTACAGGGCAGTTCATAGGAGTCCTCAAGTATACTTTTTTTCTTTTTTTTCTATAAGACCATCAAGATGAGTCTATACCCGGCTTGATGGGACCTGGGTTATCCTGTGGAATGGGAGACCGCCCCTTGGTGAGGAGAACATACCAAAGAAGCGGGCGGATATTGCCGCTGCTTCACTTTTTAGGAAGGCTTGACAAAAGCAGCATGTTACTATATAAAGAAACATATCGGATGTTTCTATGAGAAGAAACATTCGGTCAAAGAGGTGTGTATGATCTATCTGCCTGAGGTACCTACAATGAAGGCCCTGAGCCGAGCATACCGGACGATTCCGGTATGGACCAGCATGGATACGGGAAGCCGTTCCCCCATGGAAACCGTTAAGGTGCTTAAAAACCTAAGCCGCCAGTGCTTTATTCTGGAGAGCCTTGAGGACTCGAAGCGGTGGGGGCGCTATACCTTCCTGGGCTATGATCCCAAACTTGAGATAAGCTGTATCAACGGCGTTTTGAGCATTAAGAACGGAACCCATATCAAGGTAGTAACGGAAAATCCCGGGGCATATATCCAGGATGTTATAGAAGAAAACCGGGGTCCGTCGCTTGCCGGCCTGCCCCCGTTTACCGGAGGGATCGTGGGGTACTTTTCCTACGACTATATCAAATACGGCGAGCCTTCCTTGACCTTGGATGCGGAGGACCAGGAACATTTTAAGGATGTGGATCTGATGCTCTTTGATAAGGTCCTGGTGTATGATAGGCTTCTGGGACAGATCTTCCTCATCGTTACCATGAAAACCAACGCCCCGGATGAAAACTACCACAAGGCCCTTACGGAACTGGAACAGATGGTCCGGATTCTCGAAACCGGGAGTCCCGCGAAGATACCGCCCCTCAAAATCCGCTCCCCCTTCCGTTCCCTCTTTGATAAGGCACAGTACTGTTCCATGGTAGATCGGGCAAAAGCCTATATCCGGGAGGGGGATATTTTTCAGGTGGTCCTCTCCAACCGGCTAGAGGCGGAGATCGACGGGAGCCTCTTCGATACCTACCAGGTACTGCGGGAGCATAACCCTTCTCCCTATATGTTTTACTTTTCCAGTGACGATGGAGGGGGCCAAGGACAGGGTCCCTTTGAGATCGCCGGAGCCTCCCCGGAAACCCTGGTGAAGCTCCAAGAGGGGAATCTCTTTACCTTTCCCCTGGCGGGGACCCGGAGGCGGGGGAAAACCGCGGAGGAAGACGCTGCCCTGGAAGCGGAGTTGCTGGCGGATCCCAAGGAACTGGCGGAACACAACATGCTGGTGGACCTGGGCCGGAATGACCTGGGCAGGATCAGCGAGTTTGGTTCCGTGTCGGTGGAACAGTATCTTTCCATAGAAAAATTTTCCCAGGTGATGCACCTCGGATCCACGGTGAGGGGAACAATCCGGCCAGGGAAGACCGCCCTGGACGCAGTGGCCGCAGTGCTCCCCGCCGGGACCCTTTCGGGGGCGCCTAAGATTCGGGCATGTGAAATCATCAATGAATTGGAACGCAACAAACGGGGCATCTACGGCGGGGCCATCGGGTATATCAGTTTCTCCGGTAACTTGGATACCTGTATCGCCATACGGATCGCCTTCCAAAAGAATGGCAAGGTCTTTGTCCGTTCCGGCGCAGGCATCGTGGCGGACAGCATTCCTGAAAAAGAATACGAGGAATGTGAGTACAAGATGCGGGCGGTGATTAACGCCCTGGAAGAGGCTGCGGGAGGCGCGGGGATATGATAGTACTCATCGACAATTACGACAGTTTTTCCTTTAACCTCTACCAGCTCATCGGCGCCCTTGACCCGGATATCCGGGTGGTCCGCAACGACGAGGTAAGCCTTGAGGATATGGTGGTCATGCGGCCCAGCCGCATCGTTATTTCCCCGGGGCCGGGGAGACCTGCGGACGCGGGTATGTGCGAGGGGGTGATTGCTTCCTTTGCGGGGAAGATTCCCCTGCTGGGGGTATGCCTGGGGCACCAGGCCATCGGCGAAGTGTTCGGGGCAACGGTTTCGTATGCCAAGACCCTGATGCACGGTAAGGCTTCGGCTATTACCCTGGACACTAGCTGCCCGCTCTTTACGGGATTGCCCCGGGTCATTCAGGGAGCGCGCTATCATTCCCTGGCAGTGGACGCCGCCACTATCCCGGAGACCTTAAGCATTACCGCCGTCAGTGATGACGGTGAAATCATGGGGATCCGGTGTCGGAACCAGCCGATATACGGGGTACAGTTCCACCCTGAGTCGATTCTGACCCCGTATGGGAAACAAATGCTTGCTAATTTTTTGGCGGAAAAAGCGGTATGGTAACCGCATAGTATGGTAAGGAGTAAAGGTATGATTAAAGAAGCGATTGTTATCGCCGCAGCTCGGGAAAACCTGAGTTATGCCCTTGCCGAGGCGGTGATGGACGAGATCATGGGGGGAAAGGCCAGTGAGATTCAGATGGCAGCCTTCCTCACGGCTATGGCGGTTAAGGGGGAAACCATCGAGGAGATCACCGCTTCAGCCGCAGGGATGCGGAAGCACTGTATCCGGATCCTTCACGACATGGATGTGCTGGAAATTGTGGGTACGGGAGGGGATTTTTCCAATTCCTTTAATATTTCCACCACATCGGCGATAGTTGTTTCCGCGGCGGGGATTCCGGTGGCTAAACATGGGAATCGGGCGGCTTCCAGTAGGAGCGGCGCCGCGGATGTGCTGGAGAGTCTGGGCGTGAATATCGCTGTTTCCCCGGAACAGAGTCTGGAGCTTTTGAAAACCATCGGGCTTTGTTTCCTCTTTGCCCAGAATTACCATATTTCTATGAAGTATGTGGCCCCAGTGCGGAAGGAGTTGGGGATCAGGACCATCTTCAATATTTTGGGACCCCTGGTTAATCCTGCAGGGGCGAACATGGAACTCCTGGGGGTCTATGAGGCGGAACTCATCGAGCCGATGGCCCAGGTGCTTTCCAACCTGGGGGTGAAAAACGCCCTGGTGGTGTACGGCCAGGACGGGTTTGATGAGATTTCCCTGAGCGCCCCGACCAGGGTCTGCGAGGTGCGGAACGGGGTATTCAGGTCCTATACCCTTGAACCGGAACAGTTCGGCTTGAGGCGCTGCAAGAAGGAAGACCTGACCGGCGGCTCTCCCGGGGAGAACGCGAAAATAACCTGGGCTATTTTGTCCGGCGAGCCAGGACCTAAACAGGATGCGGTGCTCCTCAATTCCGCGGCAGCCATCTACCTCGCCCGGCCCGCCCTTTCCCTGCAGGAGGCGGTGGGGCTTGCCCGGGAAACCATCGAGAGCGGCAAGGCCCGTTCCCAGCTTGAGCAGTTCATCCGCCTTTCATCGGAGGCTCCCCGGTGATCCTGGATACCATCGCTGCCGCGACCCGGAGACGGGTAGCCCAGGCACAAGCAGCGGTTCCCCTGGAAATCATCCGGGATGCGGCCCAGGACAAGGCCGCCAGAGGCGCTTCCCCCGAACAGGGACCGGGCTTCGCGGAGGCCCTCGCCGCTCCGGGAATTGCCATTATTGGCGAAGTGAAACGGGCTTCCCCGTCCCAGGGACTCATTGCCCCGGATTTTCCCTACCTGCGCATTGCCCAGGAATACGAGGAGGCCGGGGCCGCGGCTATTTCGGTCCTGACGGAACCGGAATTTTTCTTAGGGAGCGACACGTACCTCCAGGAAATCGCGGCGGCGGCCCACATTCCCCTCCTGCGCAAGGATTTTATCCTGGATCCCTACCAACTCTACGAGGCAAAGGTCCTGGGGGCCTCCGCGGTGCTCCTCATCTGCGCGCTTCTGGATACCCGTACCCTGGAGCAGTACCTCGCCCTCGCGGAACGCCTGGGCCTTGCCTGCCTCACCGAGGTCCACCGCGCCGAGGAGGTCCTATCCGCCCTGGACGCCGGAGCGCGGATCATCGGGATCAATAACCGGGACCTCAGCACCTTCCGAGTCGATCGGGGGATCACGAGCCGGCTGCGGCGGCTCATCCCCCCTGAGGTAGGTACGGTCTCTGAAAGCGGCTTCCAATCTGCGGGAGATATCCGGGTCTTGGCGGAACTGGGCATTGACGGGGTGCTCATCGGGGAAGCCCTCATGCGGGCAACCGATAAGAAGCACTACCTGGCGGAACTCAAGGGAGGGGGAAGGATATGACCAAGATCAAGATTTGCGGCTTGTTCCGGGAAGCGGACCTCCCCGCGGTCAATGAAGCGCTGCCTGATTTTGTGGGCTTGGTCTTTGCCCCAAGCCGCAGGCGGATAGACCCGGACCTGGCAGGCAGGATCCGTGCAGGGCTTAGCCGGGATATTATACCGGTGGGGGTTTTCGTGAACGCCTCCATTGCCGAAATAGCCGCCCTGTACCAGGCGGGGATCATCGCCATCGCGCAACTGCACGGCCATGAGGACCGGGCGCTTATCCGGGACCTGAAAAAAGCCTGCGGCGTACCGGTGATCAAGGCCGTATCAGTGGAAACCGCAGCGGATCTGGTACCCTGGCAAGGGTCTCCCCTGCCAGAGGGGCCGGATTATCTCTTATTCGACCAGGGGACCGGAGGCACGGGTAAGGCCTTTGACTGGGGCCTGCTTGAACCCTTCCGGGGCTTCGGAGGCTTTTGCGCGCCCTGCTTTCTCGCCGGAGGTATTGACCGCGCTACTATCGAAGCGGCCCTGGCCCTCAAACCCTTTGGGATCGATGTCTCAAGCGGCGCGGAAACCAGCGGCTTCAAGGATCGGGAAAAGATACTTGCCTTGGTTACCCAGACCAGGAAAGGAGCAATACATAATGGCTAAGGGAAGATTCGGTGTATATGGCGGGCAGTACATACCCGAAACACTGATGCAGGAAATCAGCAATCTGGAACGGGCCTACCACCAGTATAAGGAGGACCCGGATTTTCAGGCGGAACTTGCGGGGTTGTTGCACGACTACGCGGGGCGGCCCTCGCGCTTGTATTACGCGGAAAAGATGACCGCGGACTTAGGGGGCGCCAAGATCTACCTCAAACGGGAGGACTTAAACCACACCGGGTCGCACAAGATCAACAACGTCCTGGGACAGACCCTGCTGGCCAAGAAGATGGGGAAGACCCGGATTATCGCGGAAACCGGGGCAGGCCAGCACGGGGTTGCCGCCGCTACTGCCGCGGCCCTGTTAGGGCTGGAATGTGAGATTTTTATGGGCCGAGAGGACACGGAGCGGCAGGCCCTCAACGTGTACCGTATGCGGCTGCTGGGGGCTCAGGTCAACCCGGTAAGCTCCGGTACCCAGACCCTCAAAGATGCGGTGAACGAAACCATGCGGGAATGGGTCAGCCGGGTCGATGATACCCATTATGTGCTGGGTTCGGTGATGGGTCCCCATCCCTTCCCCACCCTAGTCCGGGACTTCCAGAGTGTGATAGGCCGGGAAGCTCGGGAGCAGATCCTCCAGCGCGAGGGGAAACTCCCCGCCGCGGTGCTCGCCTGCGTGGGAGGAGGCAGCAACGCCATTGGACTCTTTTATCATTTTATTCCCGATACCACCGTGCGGCTTATCGGCTGCGAAGCTGCGGGCCGGGGTATTGATACGGATAAGCACGCCGCCACTATGGCTCGGGGCAGGGTGGGGGTCTTCCACGGGATGAAGTCTTACTTCTGCCAAAACGCGGAGGGGCAGATAGCCCCGGTGTATTCCATTTCCGCGGGGCTGGATTATCCGGGAATAGGCCCGGAACACGCGCATCTGCACGATACGGGCCGGGCGGAGTATGTGTCCATCACCGACGAGGAAGCGGTATCTGCCTTCGAGTATCTGGCCCTGACCGAGGGGATTATATGCGCTATCGAGAGCGCCCACGCTGTGGCCCACGCCCGGATCCTGGCGCCCCAGGTGGGTAGGGATGCAAGCATTATCCTGTGTCTTTCCGGCAGAGGAGACAAGGATGTGGCTGCCATTGCCCGGTACCGGGGGGAGGACGTGCATGAGTAATATTCACCAGGCCTTTGAAAAGGGCAAAGCCTTTATCGGATTTGTTACCGGCGGGGACCCCAGCATCGAAAAGACCGGGGACTGGGTGCGCGAGATGGTCAGGGCCGGAGCGGACCTAGTGGAAATCGGTATTCCCTTCTCAGACCCCATCGCCGAAGGGCCGGTGATCCAGCGGGCCAATATCCGTGCCTTGCAAGCCGGGACCACCCCGGCCAAGCTCTTTACCCTGGTACAAACACTACGGCGTACTATTGAAACGCCCCTGGTGTTCCTCACCTACCTTAACCCGGTGTTCAACTACGGCTACGACGCCTTTTTTAAGGCGTGCCAGGATACCGGGGTGGATGGGGTCATCATCCCGGACCTGCCTTTTGAGGAACAAGGGGAAGTCCGGGACGTTTCCTCGGCCTATGGGGTGGACCTGATTTCCCTCATCGCCCCTACTTCAGAAGCCCGAATCAAAGCGATCGTGCGGACCGCTTCGGGCTTCCTGTATCTGGTTTCTTCCCTGGGCGTTACAGGCATCCGCGGGGAGATCACCACCGACCTCGCTTCCATGGCCGCTTCGGTACAGGCTGCGGCGGCTGAACTGCGGTCAGCACCCCTGCCGACTGCGGTGGGCTTCGGTATCCACACGCCTGCCCAAGCCGCGGCAATCGCCCGGATCGCCGACGGGGTTATCGTGGGAAGCGCCCTGGTGCGGCTCATCGAGGAGCACGGCGCAGGTGCGGGACCGTATATCTACGGGTATGTGAAACAGATGAAGGACGCGGTGCGTTCTAGGTG
>JAISPY010000097.1 GCA_031274565.1 Treponema sp. | reverse complement strand
GAGCATAAGCCACGCTGAAGGATAGGATATACCCCGTTTGTCATGGCTCACTACAAATAGGTCCCAAAACCATTTTTGTAACGGTATAGGCGTCTTATGCATAATGGTTCCGACGGTCGGCGCTTTTATTCCGCAGATTGTACCGCAGGAATATTTAACCAGAATAAACGGCATACAAGGCAGTATACAATCGGTTTCAATGCTGGCGGTTCCTATGGCAAGCGGGGCGTTGATGTTGTTACCGCCGCTATTGGAATAAGTATCTTACTCTTTTTGATAAAACCGCCTATGGCGGCAGCGCTGGTTGACAATGGCAACGATGCAAAGGCCGGACATACCGGCATTGATTATTTTCGTGACTTGAAAGAGGGATTGTGGTATATCAGAAAACATACGTTTATTTTCCGGCCCTTTAGGGCGAGGATGCTCTAATGCGTTCGCCCTGCATGGCGGACGCTTTTATGTTGCCCAGAAAGCAGCTATACTCATTCCGATGAATAGCATCCTCTTTGAAAACCATGAACTTGAAGCATCCGGCGCGGCCCTGCTGAAACCCCGGGACGCCCGGACCATACACCTCCGCAAAATTCTGCGTAAAAAGCCGGGCGATGGCTTTGACGCGGGGTTGCTTGCGGGCAATCGAGGAATCGGTCGGATCGAAACCATCTATGCCGACGGTTCCCTCTTGGTTTCCTTGGAACTGCATGAACCGCCCCCGCGGAGAAGCCCCATTCGTCTCGGGGTGGGCTTTCCCCGGCCTATCCAACTCCGGCGGATCTTGCGGGACCTGGCAAACCTGGGGGTGGAAGGAATTGACCTCATCGCCACTGAGCGGGGGGAAAAGAGTTATCGGGATACCGCCTTGCTCAGAGACGGCGGCGCTCGGGCCGCGCTCATCGAAGGTGCGGTCCAGGCCCGGGATACGATCATCCCTTGTTTGGGGGATTATACCAGCCTGAGGCACTGGCTTGAGGTGCGGCCCTGGCGGGCGGAATCCCTGCTCATCGCCGCAGACCCGGTGCGTCCCCAAGGCGCCTTAGCCCTGCTTGCGCCGATGGAAGGGCCTGCAGCGGTAGCCATCGGGTCTGAACGGGGCTGGTCTGACCGGGAACGGGATATGCTGGAAGCCGCAGGGTTCCGCAGGCTTTCCCTGGGAAGCCGGGTCTTGCGGACCGAAACCGCCTGTGTCGCCGCAACGGTATTGGCACTGGAAAAGACCGGGAACCTGGGGTATACTTAAAGCCATGCAACAGGATCAGGTTAAGACGGCCCTTCTTTCCATTGAAGATGCCCCGCTGGATTTCACCCTGCTTTTTTCCGGGAAAAAAAGCAAAAAGATCAACGGGTTGTATAAGGCTGAAACCCGGGAAATCATCATCCATAACCGGAATTTCAGCGATGATAATCTCTTATTGTACACCGCCATCCATGAATATGCCCATCACCTCCATGCCTGCGCCCGAGGCGGAAAACTCTCCCCCCGGGCGCATACCGCAGAATTTTGGGCCATCCTGCACCGGCTCCTGGAAACCGCAGAGGTAAAAGGGGTCTATAAAAATGTATTTGCCGCTTCCCCGGAACTGACCGCCCTCACCGCGACCATACGGCAGCAGTACCTTGAGGAAAACGGAAACCTGGTGAAGACCCTGGGCATGCACCTGCTCAAGGCCCATGAGCTGTGTGCGGTCATCGGGGGCCGCTTCGAGGATTACATTGACCGGGTGCTCTGTATCCCCCGAGTAGCCGCCACCATGGCCATGAAGATGTATCAGTACAATTTAAACCCCTCCCTGGGGGCTGATAACATGCGGTTCCTGGCGGGGATCAAAAACGAGGATGAGCGCGACGCGGCGGAGACCTCCCTCCTCAAAGGGAACAGTCCCGACACCGTGCGAATAGCCGCACAGCGGGGCGCTTTAGGGGAGCCTCCCCCGAAGGAAGATCCTCGGTTGCGGATGGAAAAAGAAAAAAAACGGCTGGAACGAACCATTGCGTCCCTTTCAAAGCGGCTGGAAGCGCTTGAGCAGGAGTTGGAGCAGTATGCTGGTTAGAAAAAAACGCCGGGATACGGTCCCGACCGGTCTCAGGATAGTGGGACTGTTGCTGCTCTGCTGGTATGGCGCGGGGTCTGCCCTGGGACAGGAGCCTTCCAACCCGAGCGTGGTCCCGGATGCGCTCTTGAGACCCCAGCGGGGAGAAGCGCCCCGGTATCCTCAGGACACGGTGCTCGGTCCCTTAGGACGTGGTGAGGCCGCAGAAGCAGCGTATACCCAAGCCCGGAACTTCCTTGCCGCATTGCTCCAGGAAAACCAGGAGACCTCAGCGCTGAGCGATGTAGACGCCGCCGCAGTGGAAGCGCTTTTTAAGGCCCTGGAACCAATCAAGCCGCAAAAATTTAGGATCGGCGGCGGCCGGGAGGAACCGGATGAAAGCGTCTCTTTTCTGGTCCGCTTTGTAGGCCGGGAACAGTGGATAACCGGAGAATTGTACCTTCGCCTGGCAGATACCCAATGGCAGGTGGAGGAGCTTATTTTGGAAGAACCTCGGGATATGAGCGACGGCACCGATTCCTATCCCTATGATTATTCCCCTTATGAACGGTTTTTCTAAGGTTTTGATTCCCCGATGGAAAGACGAAAACCCGAGAAACTTCCATGCCCCTCTTGCTCCGGTGGGCGTCTTCCTTTAATGCTCCCCGATCCGTCTGAAATGGCTCTGAGGCTTGGTTACGTTCGGCTCCCGAACAAGCGCCAACGCATCAACATAAAACGGGAGGAATTGCTCGCCCCAATTCCTCCCGTCCCGTTTACAAGGGCTTAGGCAACACCCAGCGCGTTTTTAGAAGGGCCGTTGCGCCAGATACTGGTATTCCTTCAGCACCCGCTCCGCCTGGGCCTTGGCCTTGGCAAGCAATGCGGCAGCCCGCTCAGGGGACGCTGCCTTGAGGCTCTTGAACCGCACTTCCTTGTACATGAAGTCTTCCAGGGTCGTGGTGGGGTCTTTGGAGTCAAGCTGGAAGGGGTTCTTATTCTCATCTTTAAGCCGGGGATCGTAGCGGTACAGGGGCCAGAGACCAGAGGTAACCGCCGCCTTCTGCTGTTCAAGGCACCGACTCATGTCGATACCGTGGTTGATACAGTGGGAGTAGGCGATGATGATAGAGGTCCCCTGATACGATTCCGCTTCTCGGAACGCCTTGATGGTCTGGGCCATATTAGCGCCCATGGCAATCTTTGCCACGTATACATACCCATAACTCATGGCCATAGCCCCCAGGTCTTTCTTGGTGATGTCTTTCCCTGCAGCAGCAAATTTGGCGATGGCCCCCACGGGGGTTGCCTTGGACATCTGGCCGCCGGTGTTGGAGTACACCTCCGTGTCCATCACCAGGATGTTCACGTTTCGTCCCGAAGCTAGTACATGGTCCAGTCCGCCATAGCCAATGTCATAGGCCCAGCCGTCGCCGCCCAGAACCCAGACCGACCGCTTGATGAAGTGATCCGCTAGGGAAAGGAGGTTATTGACCACAGGAGCATGTACAGCGGACGGGGAAGCATGTTTCAACGCCGCCTTGAGCGCATCCACGTTTTTCCGCTGTTCCTCAATGGCTGCGTCATCAGCCTGGGGATTGGCAAGGATTTTGTCGATCAGCGCCGCCTGGATGCCTTCGGTCTTGGCTTTCAGGGCCACTTCCCGGGCGTGTTCTGCCAGTTTGTCGCTGGTGAGCCGCATACCCATACCAAATTCCGCCGCATCCTCGAAAAGGCTGTTGGACCAGACCGGTCCCCGGCCATCCTCCCGCTTGGCGTAGGGGGTGGTGGGGAGGTTCCCGCCGTAGATGGAGGAACAGCCCGTGGCGTTGGCGATCACCGTCCGGTCTCCGAAGAGCTGGGAGAGGAGCTTCACGTAGGGGGTTTCCCCGCAGCCGCCGCAGGCCCCGGAGAACTCAAAGAGCGGCCGCTTGTAGGCCAAGCCCTTGGGACTCCCCAGGTTCAGCTCCGCCGCAGGGGTTTCCGGGAGGCCGAGGAAATAAGCCCAGGCAGCGGCTTGTTCCGCATGATAGACCGGGTCGTCTGCATAGGATACCCAGCTCAGGGCCTTACGGTTGGGATCGTCCTTGGCTTTACCCGGACAGATGTTGATACAGACCCCACATTCCATACAGTCCTCTGCGGATATCTGGAGACAGGTCTTCTTGCCCGCTATGGCCTTGGGTTTGATGTCCACGTATTTAAAGCCCGCAGGCGCTTTGGCGGCGTCGGCGTCGCTCAAGTTCTTCATGCGGATACAGGCGTGGGAGCAAACCGCGGAACACTGGCCGCACTGGATACAGACCGCCGGGTCCCAACGGGGAACCCGCTCCGCAACGGACCGTTTCTCGTACTGGGTCGTGGCGGTGGGGAAAGTGCCGTCTGGGGGGATCTTGCTCACCGGTAGTTTGTCCCCTTCCTGAATAGATACGCTTCCCAGCACTTCCCGGATCCAGGGGTCTTTGGCTGCGGCGAAGGGCTGCTTCATCCGGAGCTTGCTGTCCGCAACTGCGGGGTATTTGACCTCTTCCACCGCGGAAAGGGCCGCGTCCACAGTGGCGTAGTTCTTCTGCACCACATCCGCGCCTTTCTTACCATAGGATTTCTGGATGAAGTGCTTCATCTCTTCCACGGCCTGGACATCGGGCAATACGCCGGATATTTTGAAGTACGCGGCCTGCATGACCGTGTTAATCCGGTTCCCCATGCCGGTCTTACGGGCGATCTCCACGGCGTTGATCACAAAGAATCGGAGTTTCTTGTCGATGATCCGCTGTTGGGCTTCCGCGGGTATTTCGTTCCAGACCTCTGCGGCGCTGAAGGGGCTGTTGAGGAGGAAGGTCGCTCCGTCCTTGGCGTTGGCCAGCATATCCAAGGTTTCCATGTAGGAGAACTTGTGGCAGGCCAAGAAGTCCGCCTTGGTGATGAGGTAGGGCCGGCGGATCGCCTTCTTGCCGAAGCGCAGATGGCTGATGGTAAAGCCCCCGGACTTTTTGGAGTCGTAGGAGAAATAGGCCTGGGCGAATAGTTCCGGCTTCGTATCCCCGATGATCTTAATGGAGTTCTTGTTCGCCCCCACGGTCCCATCAGAACCAAGCCCATAGAACATGGCCTCGTTCATGCCCTCTTCGGCAATGAAGAAGGATCCGTCGTAGTCCAGGCTCTTGCCCAGTACATCGTCCTGGATGCCCACCACGAAGTTAGGCGTCTTCTTACCCGAAAGGTTGTCAAAAACCGCTTTGACCATGGCGGGGGTGAATTCTTTGGACCCCAGGCCGTAGCGGCCCCCGAGGATGGTGGGGAACTGAAATTTCCAAGGCGCGTGTCCAGCTTGCGTTACCATACCGCAGGCGGCCACCACATCTTCGTAGAGGGGTTCCCCTAGGGAGCCAGGCTCCTTGGTCCGATCCAGGACCGCGATGGCCTTGACCGTAGCGGGAAGGGCCTTGACAAAAGCGGAGGCGTCGAAGGGCCGGAAAAGCCGGACCTTGAGAACCCCCACCTTTTCGCCCTGGGTAACCAGGTATTCCACGGTTTCCTCGCAGGTTTCCGCTCCAGAACCCATGATGATGATGACCTTTTCCGCATCCGGGGCGCCGAAGTAATCAAAGAGGTGATAGGAACGGCCTGAAAGTTGGGCGTACTTGTCCATTTCCGCCTGCACCAGGGCGGGAACCTTTTCGTAGTACTGGTTGACCCCTTCCCGGCTCTGGAAATAGGTGTCGGGATTCTGGGCGGTCCCTCGGATGGAGGGATTTTCCGGGGTAAGCCCTCGGAGGCGGTGGGCCTGGACCAGATCATCATCGATCATCTGCCGTATGACCTGGTAAGGCACTTCCTGGATCTTCTGAAATTCGTGACTGGTCCTGAAGCCGTCAAAGAAGTGCAGAAAGGGGACCCGGGTGCGGAGGGTGGCGGCGTGGGCGATCAGGGCCAGATCCATCACTTCCTGGACGCTGTTGGAGGACAGCATGGCCCAACCGGTTTGGCGGCAGGCCATCACGTCCTGGTGGTCGCCGAAGATCGAGAGAGAGCTCGTGGCCAAAGCCCGGGCTGCGATGTGAAACACCGTGGAAGTTAATTCCCCGGCGATTTTGTACATATTCGGAATCATCAGGAGGAGTCCCTGGGATGCGGTGAAGGTGGTACTGAGCGCGCCAGTGGTCAAGGCCCCGTGTACAGCCCCCGCCGCGCCGGCCTCGGACTGCATTTCAACAACCTGGGGGACCGTATCCCACAGATTTTTCCGGCCCTGGGCGGAAAACTCATCCGAGACTTCCCCCATAGGGCTGGACGGGGTGATCGGGTAAATAGCGATTACTTCACTCACCGCATGGGCGATATATGCCGCTGCAGTGTTGCCGTCAATCATAACCATGTTTTTATCAGACATTATTGTTCCTCATTGGTAGGGTTATTTTCAATAATAGACTCCGCGGCTGATTTATTCAAGCCGGGGGCAGGGCAACCGCATTTAAAGGTGTATTTCTTTGTATAATAAGGAATTAGGCATTTCTGTACAACGGGTCTGTAACTGATGTATCGTGTACTGCCTTTGCAGGTATCTTGGTATGTAAGCCTCTATGCCTTTGCTCAGCGGGTAATGCCCGACCACTGCCTGCTTCGGTACTCGGGGGATCGTGCTTAAGGCAGCCTATTTTTCGTTTGACCGATTG
>JAISPY010000195.1 GCA_031274565.1 Treponema sp. | reverse complement strand
AGAGCAGAGGAGCTTGTATGATTATCGCGATAAAACAGGGAGCCACCGAGGGGGAAGTGCAGCGCTTCACCGCTTTGCTGGAGAAACAGGGGGTAAAGGTCAATCTCTCGGTGGGCGCTTCCCAAACCGTGCTGGGCCTGGTAGGGGATACCACCGGGATCCAGGAGAAAAGCCTTTTGGCCCATCAACTGGTGGAGAAGGTCATCCGGGTACAGGAACCCTATAAACGGGCGAATCGGCTCTTTCACCCCGATGACACTCAGATTACGATAGCAGGCATTGACGGCGAGACCCGGCATATCGGGGGAGGGTATCTGGGGATTATGGCAGGCCCCTGCTCGGTAGAAACGAGGGATCAGATCATCGGGGTGGCTCAAGCGGTGAAACAGGCGGGAGCGGGTTTCCTCAGAGGCGGGGCCTTCAAACCCAGGACGAGTCCCTATAGTTTTCAAGGACTCGGCTGTGAAGGACTCGACCTCCTCATCGCGGCAAAAAAGGCCACCGGGCTTCCGATTGTTACCGAGCTTATGGCCATCCATCAGCTTGAGCTTTTTGATGAGGTGGACATCATCCAGGTGGGGGCCAGGAACATGCAGAATTTTACCCTCCTCAAAGAGCTAGGCTGCTGCCGTAAACCCGTACTTCTGAAACGGGGGTATGCGGCCACCATCACGGAACTGCTCATGGCCGCGGAATATATCATGGCCGGGGGCAATGACCGGATCATCCTCTGCGAACGGGGAATCCGGACCTTTGAGAGCTATACCCGGAATACCCTGGACCTCTCGGCAGTCCCGATCTTGAAAAAGCAGAGCCACCTCCCGGTGATCGTAGACCCCAGCCATGCCACCGGCCTCAGTTGGATGGTTCCCCCTATGGCTAAGGCCGCCATAGCCGCGGGAGCGGATGGGCTCATCGTGGAAGTGCACCAGAACCCTGAAGAAGCCCTTTGCGACGGCGAGCAATCCATCACCCCCGCTACGTTTGCCGGACTCATGCACACCTTACAGCGCTATGCGGCGCTCGAAAACCGAATATGGTAGGGGAATACGATCACCCCATGAAACCGATTGAAACCTGTACCGTGGGCATTGTGGGGCTGGGGCTTATGGGCGGCGCAATTGCTCTGGCCTTACGTTCAGCAGGGATCATCGGACCGGCGGGCCGTATTGTCGCCTATGATCACGACGGCGCTCCCCTGGCCGAGGCCCAGGCAGCGGGGGTCATTGATGCCGGGTTTAGCTCTCCCGCCCCGATGCTGGGCCGCTGCGACCTGGTATTCCTCTGCCTCACCCCAACCACGCTGCTGCGTTTTATGGAAAACCAGATGGCCGCCTTTCAGCCCGGAACCCTCATCACCGATATAGCGGGCATCAAGGGAAGCATTGTCACGGCCATGGAGCGCACCCTCCGAGATGACCTGGACTTCATACCCGGCCACCCTATGGCCGGGAGCGAGCTGGGGGGCTTTGTTCACGCGAAACGCTGTACCTTTCAGGGGAAGAATTACATCCTCACCCCGCTCAAACGGAACAAGCCGGAAAACCTGGACTACCTTAAAACCCTCATCTATCGCATGGGTTTTGGCCGCATTACCGAGACCACTGCGGAAGAACATGACCGGAAGATCGCCTTTACCTCCCAGCTCTGTCACGTCATCGCCGCGGCGCTCATCGACTGTGAAGCGGATACGGAGATTACCCGTTTCGGGGGCGGCAGCTTCGAGGACCTCACCCGGATTGCCATGCTCAACGCCCCCATGTGGACGGAACTTTTTCTGGAAAACCAAACGGAACTAGTACGGCGGATCGAACAGTTTGAGGGAAGCCTAGATACACTGAAAGGCCTTATCGCCTGTAGCCAGGGAGCAGCGCTGGAAAAACGCCTCCACGCAGTACGGGAACGGCGCTCCGCTTTTTCTCTTACTGCCGATGCGGCTCACTAACCAAGTCCGGCTCTTTTTACCGGTCTTGGTCTCTGCTTCCCTACCGCCCCGGCTCGCCCTTCACGGTTTATAACTGGAAGCGGACGCCGAAGCTTCCGCCGAAGTTGCTATCCAAGAAGCTATACATCCCCGTGAGGTCCAGACGTATCACCAGCAGATTAAACGAAAGTCCGCCGAAGACCCGGAAACCCCAACCGTTCTTCTCAAGAATCGAGGAGAATCCCTGCTCATCTATGGCTATACCCCCAATACCGGCAAGAGCGAGCGCATCTTTAAGCCCTTCAATCGTGCTTCCATCTACCGTGGTCCCGTCATAGGTTAAGTCCGAATCCACCGTATAACCTGCTTTTGACCAGCCGTGGCTTACTCCTAGACCGAGATAGGGGGTAACGATAAACAGGGACTTGGATATCTGGGCCTTAAAGTCCAGAGTGGTGGTCTCCCAAGAGAAAGCAAGTTCCGGATCGGAGAGCTTCAGGGTATGGGGACTTGGTGAGTTGAACGTAAAACTCGTTCCCGCCCCCTGGATAACCGTACCAATCCCTCCTCTG
Source organism: Treponema sp. (assembly GCA_031274565.1). Lineage (GTDB taxonomy): Bacteria > Spirochaetota > Spirochaetia > Treponematales > Breznakiellaceae > JAIRLU01. The sequence goes on along the minus strand of JAISPY010000195.1, from coordinate 3,225 downwards.
AGGTAATGCAGCCCTACCCCCAAGGACACATTCGGGAGAATCGGGCCTTTGAGCAGGGCATACCGGATATCCCCGCCTACCAGGGTATAGTCAAAGGTGATGTTCTCCGTGAAGTTCATCTGAGGCAGGACGCCAAATTTGAGCCCTACATCAAAGGGGAGGAAGAATCCGCCGATCCGTCCTTCCACCGTATACCCTGGCATAATCATCCGGTCTATGGGCAGGTCCAGGGATACCCCGAACAGATCCGTCAGTTTCGTAAGATACCCCAGGTCCATAGTAGTAACTCCGCCGGATACCCCCACGCCGAAATGGGGCGGTATGCCGATAAGCTGCCCGATATAGGCGTCGGACCAATTAAGCCCGAGGGTTGCGTTGAAGGGCAGGGATTGGGCGAGCTTATCTGAAAACCCGTCCACCTGCGCTTGTAATTCGCTGAGCGGATTTGCTGTCTGGGAAAAAACAGAAGTCGTAGCGCATACGGCGAGCGCAGCACTCATACTCAGCATTTGGCGATATAGTTTCATCGTTACCTTCCTAAATTATTATGAAAGAGGTGATTGCAAAAGCTCACCTATTGCAATCACCTCACCTACAAATCTATTACTAATATAGTACACTTTAAGGAAAAAGTCATGACCTGCGTGAAGGTGAACCGATGGTTCCATCTCCAATATATCCTCGGTGCGGAACAGCTTGACCAAATCCCTGAGAAAACCAACACGTACTCCCGGATCAGGGGAGGCGTTTGGCGGTAAGGAAATGACGGAATGGTACGATAAGGAGGTTATCCATGCAATTTGGTGGGGAAAACGCAAGCTATGCATTGCTTGAAGTGGGCAGTACCAATGAGTATGCAAAAGCCCTTGCGAAAGCAGGAGCGGTAAGCGGAACCGTGGTATGGGCGCATCGTCAGACCCAGGGGAAGGGAACCCGGAATCGAACCTGGGAATCCCTCGATGGAAATGTCTTTTGGTCCGGTATCATACAGCTCAAAGATATAGGGCGCCCCTTTACCGAATTGGTCTATGTGAACGCCTTGGCGGTTTATAATACCATTACCCAGTATATAGATGCACCCGCCCAGGCGGCTATTAAGTGGCCCAACGATATTCTGTTGCATGAAAAAAAAGTCGCCGGCTCCTTGTTGGAGTGCGGAAAATTTGACGCCCAGGGAAAACCTGCTTGGATGGTACTAGGAACTGGCATCAACGTAGCAGCGAGTCCCCGTACACACCCGTCCATGCTCTATCCTCCTATCTCTTTGAAGGAGAGCGGGTACGACGTATCAAGAGAAGCGGTCATTGAAACCTTAAATACCCAATTAGGTACTGCCATAGCCGCATGGCTGCAGCAGGGATTTAGTACCGTCCGGGAGGCGTATTTAGCAAAAGCCTTCAGACTCTATGAAGAAATAGCCATAGGAATCACCCCGGATAAAGCTGATTATGTTACCGGACAGTATCTCGGTATCGATGAACAAGGTGCTATCATGGTAGCCTGCTCGGATAACACGATAAAAAAGTTTCATTCCGGTGATGTATTGGTACGGTCATAAACCAGCTTAATCCGTATGCTCAGGTCAACCATGATTCAGCCCTGCTTTCCGCAGGGACGCCATAGGACTGGTTTGACAGAATACCGGAAGAGCCGTATAGTAAGGTATGTTTGGGAGAAACGGTCTGGTACTTCTTCGCGTACTTATCGTGTCCGCAGTCATCGGTGGCATGGTTCTTGCTTGCACTCAGCGTTATCTTCCTGTAGCCACCTCTGCGGTTAAGACTGATTCCCCATCGGAGATAGCGCCGGATCTATCGGATCCGCTGGATCCGCCGGATGCGATATCTGCTTCCACTGCCTGGATGCGTCCCCTGGTAATCATACAAAGCGGGGATAATCCTCTGTGGTTTGAATTGGGAGCCGAAGGAGCCAGCCTAGAAGGACTCAGGCTGATTCAATCCCCGGCGGAAGCCTCGCTCAAACCCTTTGCCCCCTGGCCCCTGGTCCAAAGTATCACCGGTATGGTGATCCAGGAAGACCGGCTTACCCTGGGGGTAAACCGGGAGGGTTTTCTCATCGCCCGCCCGGAGCAGGAGCAGAGCATCGGCATATACCGTATAGCGGATCCTTCCTATTGGGGTAACTATACGATTGGCTCCCTCTTGCTCTTTGAGGGTGAGCCAGCAGCGCTCCTCTATCGAGACGATTTTTTTGTTGAGCCGAGTGGGGTGCCTCCGAATCCTCGGGTGCTCGCTGCGGTAAAAGGGAGTACCCAGCCGGTGAGTAGAGCGATTCCGGCGCTTGAACAGTTCCCCGCTGCCGAAGGCTGGGATGTGGAAACCCTCAGACAGGGGCAGGACGGCTCTTGGTATTACCGGGGGATTCAGCGGTCTGCGGTGCAGCCTGAGCGGGTTTATATGCGTACGGCTGACCTCTTTCTTCCAGGGGAAGCAGTTCCGGTTTCGGAGTTTAGGAATTCCGCGCTTCCTGAGCCTCTGGACCAGGCCCCGCCGGTACTGTATCGCGTGCTGGATGCTGCCCTGGGCTTAAGCGGTCAGGATCAGGTACCTGTGGCGGCCATCATCTCCCCGGAATTCTCCGTTACCCGGCATTTTGCCGCAGATACCGCGCTTACCGAAAATCCGGAGCAGGTAGTCCAACTTGCCGGGTATTATAGCCAGACCAGTACCGGACCCCAGGCCCTGGTAATACTCCCGGATGGCAGCGGTATCCGCAGTCTTGGGGAGGATAGGATCACGGCTTTCTCCTGTCCCCCCTTACCAGAGGGATTTGTCTACACCAGAATCGGCCCCGTAGGGGATGCCCTCATCGCTGCCTGGGAAGAACAGCAAGGCTGGAATGGGGGAGCCGCAGGGCTGATGATCATCCGGTTGGAGCGTCCCTGAGGACCCGCGCACGAATAAAATGCTTGGCATGTTATTTCTGCGCGGGTCCTCAGCAGAGAAAAAAGACCCGGAGAGACCCTGTCTCCGTACGACGTACGCGAAACAGCATCTCTCCGGGTAAAAGAATGGAGAGCATCAATGTTTTTAAATAACCCAATTACCGCCTGAGGCACAGAAGATTGCTGAGAGAGGTAGCAGCAATCCCCTGGTAATTCCTTATTAACTGGTCCTTGCAGGTTTCCACAAGAACCAATGGGCCAATCACTAGTTAGTTATTTCTAATTTGATTAGCTATAACTAACATAACCTATTTAAAAAA
>JAISPY010000010.1 GCA_031274565.1 Treponema sp. | reverse complement strand
TCGATAAATTCATAGTTACAGGCCACCAGTCCGATGGAATTGGTGAGTAAATTCCGCTCCGGCTCGAGTTGCTCAAGAATTTCAGCGACCGCCGCATCGGGATCGTCGATTTGGCCGGTGATAGCATTTAACATTCGGATCATACTGTTCCCCTCTTGAAAAAAAATTATACCCCGGGCTGATAGTAAATGCAAAGCCGCAGCCTGCCCGTGGCAGCAAATCTTTTTATCGTCCAGCGCCTCTATTTGCTTAGCTTAGCGCCTTTTTTACCTTCGCAAGCAGCACTTCTTTCTCTATGGGCTTCTTGATGTAGCTCTCCGCTCCTAGATTAACCGCCTGCCCTACTGTCTTAAAATCGGTTTCCGAGGAAACAAATATAACCGGGGTATTTTCATACCATATCTGTTTCTTCGCGTAATCAAAAAACTCGATACCGCTCATCCCCGGCATCAATACATCCAGCAGGATAAGATCGAACTTCATCTGATGCAGCAGGGCAAAGGCCCGGGTCGTTGTCTTTGCCGGATACACTTCGTAATCCTCATCTATCAGAAACTCCACAATCATGTTCAAAACTTCCGCTTGATCATCAACCGCCAAAATTGTCTTCATAACTCATCCCCTGTAATGACACTAGTATCCGGCCTTACATCCGGCCTTCATTTTTTCAACGATGGCGCGCAGCTTTTCCTCCGCCTCGTCATAGTCCATAGATAACGCAAGACCCACCGCTTCCCCCGCCTCGGAAACCAGGCTTTCCGCCAAACCGGCGGGGGCGTCCGTAACCGAAAACCCCTCCACCTCCGCCGCCTGCACCCGCGCCGGAAGCCCTTCCCCGCATATTTCCGCAAAATCCGCCAGCTTCGCCGCATAATCCGCGGCGCTTATCCCCCTTTTGGAACCAGCCGCTTCTTCCGCGAAAAGCGCCCTCCCCCGCAGCGCCCTGTTGAACGCGGCAAGTGCCGCGCAGAAATCTTCCGTTTCTGCGCGGCAAAGGACGGGGTCCCCGCTCTTCGAGTCTTCCTCCAGCCTTTTCCCCCACTCCGAGAGGGATGCCGCCCCGATTGCCGCTCACACCCCCTTAAACTCGTGTACCTGCACGGTGTAGGGTTTCCAGTCCTCCGCCTCAAGGCTTTTCCTCAGTACCCCGCACCCCTTATCTAGGCCCGCGGAAAACAGCTTGAGGGTTTCCCCGTAGGTCGTAAAACTTCCCGCCACATAGCGGAGCCCCTGTTCGGTATTCAGTATCGAAATCCCCGCCAATGCTTCCAGTATCTTTTTATAGTGATCATCAACCCCATTTTCATCCCCCGCTTCCTCCTCTATGGTATACGTTTCTTCCGGCAGATACTTTTTCAGCGCCGCGTTCAGCACGGCGTCTTCCATCGGCTTTGAGATGAACCTGTTCATGCCCGAGGCCAGGAACTCCTCTTCTACGCCCTGAACCGCGTTCGCCGAAAGGGCGATGCTGGGAATGGCCGCATAAGGAGAGGCGCCGTCCTCCCCGGCAAGGGCGCGGATCTGTTTTACCGCCTCTATGCCGTCCAGGTCGGGCATCATGTGATCCATACAAACAATGTCGTAGGGACGGCCCCTCTCCACGCTTGCCCGCGTCTTCTCCACCGCTTCTATGCCTCCCCTCAGCGGTTTCCGCGTTTATCCCGTGTTTGGCCAGGAACCCCAGCGCCACGATCAGGTTCGCCGGAACATCATCGGCCACCAGCACCCGCACCCCTTCCTTCGCCGCCACCATAGGTATACCTTACTATATATTGGTTTGTCTCGAAAGACCCTTACTACGATACCGGCTTAAACCGTTTCAGCCGCAATGCGTTGGTCAACACCGACACCGAAGAAAGGCTCATGGCGGCGGCGGCGAAGATCGGGTTCAGCAGGGGGCCCCCGGCGAGGTAGAGCACCCCGGCGGCAATGGGGATACCTAAGATGTTGTAGCCGAAGGCCCACCCGAGATTTTGTTTGATGGTGCGAATCGTCCGTTTGCTCAAATGGATCGCCGTGGGTACATCCATAAGGTCGCTCCGCATCAATACGATATCCGCCGATTCCATGGCCACATCCGTACCTGAACCAATGGCGATGCCGATGTCCGCCTGGGCCAGGGCCGGGGCGTCGTTGATGCCGTCTCCGACCATCGCAACCTTCCGGCCTTCATCCTGCAATTTTTTTACCTCCGCGGATTTGTCCTGGGGCAGGACTTCGGAAAGCACCCGGTCTATACCCACCTGTTTGGCAATGGCCTCGGCGGTTTTGGTATTGTCCCCGGTGATCATGGCCACCTGGATACCCAGCTTGTGAAGCCGTTCGATGGCGGCCTTGCTGTTGGGTTTTACCACATCCGCCACCGCGATGATGCCCGCCAGGTTGCCTGCCAGGGCCGCGTACATCGGGGTTTTGCCTTCTCCCGCAAGCCGGTCGGCATCGGCTTCCAGTTCCGAGAGGCGGATGCCCCTTTCTTCCATGAGTTTGCGGTTTCCCACTAAGACGGTCTGCCCCTGGATCTGCCCCTCAATGCCCCGGCCGGTGAGGGATTCAAAGTGCTGCACCGTGAAAAGTTCCAGCCCTTTTTCTTCCGCCCCAAACACGATGGCCTGGCCCAGGGGATGCTCCGAGCCTTTCTCCGCGGAGGCGGTGATCTGGAGGAGGTAATCCGGGTTGATCCCGGAAGCGGGGATGCTGTCCGTTACCATGGGCTTACCTTCGGTGATGGTGCCGGTCTTGTCAAATACGATGGTGTTGATCTGGTGGGCCGTCTCCAGGGCGACGCCGCTCTTGATCAGGATGCCGTTCTCCGCTCCCTTGCCGGTTCCCACCATGATCGCCGTGGGGGTTGCCAGGCCCAGCGCGCAGGGACAGGCGATCACCAGAACCGAAATAAAGATGGTCAAAGAAAATTCGACGTTCCTGGTGCCGATAAACCAGGCTGTCCCGGCAAGCACGGCGATGAGGCATACGATGGGGACAAAGTAGCCGGAAACCACATCCGCTAGTTGGGCGATGGGGGCCTTGGATCCCTGGGCATCCTCAACCAGTTTGATGATCTGAGCCAAGGCGGTCTCGCTCCCCACCTTGGTGGCCCTGAACTGGATAAGCCCGGTGGTGTTGATGGTCGCCGCGTACACTGGATCCCCTGCTTTTTTGTCCACCGGCATACTTTCCCCGGTGAGCATGGATTCATCAATCGCGGTGTGCCCCTGGACTACCGCGCCGTCCACGGGTATTTTGGCCCCCGGCCTGACCAGGATAATATCTCCGGGTATGACTTCCTCAATGGGGATCTCTTTTTCCGCCCCCTGTTCAATGATGACCGCGGTCTTGGGGGCAAGGCCCATGAGTTTTTTGATCGCCTCGCTAGTTCTGCCCTTGGATACCGCCTCCAGGGATTTCCCCAGGAGGATCAGGGTGATGATAACCCCGGCGGTTTCAA